>CAYGCW010000112.1:6540-8013 GCA_964348465.1 uncultured Acidimicrobiia bacterium
TCCCCGCCAAGGTCGGCTTGGCCGCCTTCGACTTCCCGCCCGGCACCGTGGTCCTCACCGAGGCCGGCACGAAGAAGCGGGCCTCGCTGCACATCCTCAGGGGTGATGCCGCGGTGGCGGCGATGGACCGGGGCGGCATCGAGCCGCTGGAAGCCGGCGACGCTGAGTTCGCCGCCGCCCTCCGCAGTGAACGGCACACGCTGAAGCGCACGCTCACCGATCCGACGATCTTCTCCGGGATCGGCGGCGCTTACGCCGACGAGATCATGCACCGGGCCGGAGTATCCCCGCTTATCCTCACCGACCGTCTCGACGACGGCCAAGCTGCGGCCATCGCCGAGGCGGCCCGCAGCGTGCTCACCGAATGGGTGGAGCGGCTGGCCGCCGAGGTGGGCGACGGGTTCCCGGAGAAGGTCACCGCGTTCCACCCTGAGATGGCGGTCCACGGCAAGTACGGCGGGGCTTGCCCCGTGTGCGGGGCGCCGGTCCAGCGCATCCGCTACGCCGACAACGAGACCAACTACTGCCCTGGCTGCCAGACGGGCGGCAAGATCCTCGCCGACCGCGCCTTGTCGCGGCTGCTCAAAGACGACTGGCCCCGCAGCCTCGACGAGCTGTGATCCGCGGCCCGGACTCCGCCCGGTGAAACGCACCGGCGTCCCCCCACCGGTTCGGATCGCCCTCAGCCGGTGAGCGAGCGCACCGTGCGGCGCAGCCCTGCCTCCAGGGACGTGAACGGCTCCCACCCGAGGTGGCGCGCCGCCGCCGTGGGGTCGAGGGCCGACCGGGCGATGTCACCGGGCCGCGGTGGCCCCGTGCGCGGGGCCGTCGGGGCGCCGGCGATCCGCGCCAGGGTCCGGTAGAGCTCGGCGATCGAGGTCTCCACGCCGGTCCCGACGTTGAGGGTCTTGCCACCGCCGCGAGTCCCGGCCCGCACCAGGGCGTCGGCGACATCCTCCACGTACACGAAGTCGCGGGTCTGGCTGCCGTCGCCGTGGATCTCGGGCTTGCGTCCCGTTGTGAGCGCCTTGGCGAAGATCGCCACCACCCCCGCCTCGCCTTCGGTGTCCTGGCCGGGCCCGTAGACGTTGGCGGGAATCACGACGGCGTAGTCCTGGCCGTAGTGCTCGCCGAAGAGGCGCACGTAGCCCTCGGCGGCGTGCTTGCCGTAGCCGTAGGGGCTCAGCGGCTTGCGCGCGCTTCGCTCGGTGAGCGGGACGCTTTTCGGGTCGCCGTACACCGCCGCCGAGGAGGTGAAGACGAACCGGGCCGCCCCGGCGCCCTCGGCGGCCTGGAGAGCGTTGACGGTGCCGAGCACGTTCACCGACGCATCGTGGACGGGATCGGAGACCGAGCGGGCCACCGAGGCGTTGGCAGCGAGGTGGAACACCACCTCGGGGCGGAAGCGCACCAGCGCTTCGCCGAGCTCGCGAGCCCGCACGTCGAGTTGGTGGATCTGCACGAGCCGGGTAC
>CAYGCW010000113.1:0-6193 GCA_964348465.1 uncultured Acidimicrobiia bacterium
GACACTCCGGCGGTAGTGCTCCTGCAGCAACTCCGGGGTCGCCTCGGCGAGGTCGGTGCCGGCGACCGCCACCCGGCCCGCCGACGGCTTGTCCAGGCCCGCGAGGATGTGCAACAGGCTCGACTTGCCCGCCCCGGAGCGCCCCACGATTGCGACGAACTCCCCATCCTCCATCGTGAAGTCGAGGCCCTGGAGTGCCACCACCTCGAGCGAACCCTGCTCGTGGATCTTGATGAGGTTCTCACAATGGACGACGGCCATCAGCGATCCACCTCCCGGAGGACCTCGCTGAGCCGCCGGGCCGAGACGCTGCGCGTGGACCACAGCACCGAGCCGACCACCAGCACCGCCACCACGCCCAAGTAGGCGGCGAGCGTCGCCGGGCGCAGCACCAGGATGACGGACGGCACCAGGTCTTCGGCAGACTCACCCAGCTGAAGGAAGGGCACCAGCAGCCGCATCAGGGCCACCCCGGCCGCCACGCCGATGGCGGCCCCGAGGAGCAAGACGACGAGCTGCTCGAGTGCGAATGTCGCCGCCACCCCGCGGCGCCCGAAGCCCAAGGCTCTCAGCACGCCCATCTCACGTGCCCTCCTGCGCACGGCAACGAGCACGTATCCCGTGATCCCGGCCAGGGCCAGGACGACGCCGGTGATCGCGCCCACGAAGAGGATCGCCACCAGTCCCACCTGCACCGGCCGGCTGGAGAAGTCGACCGCGGCGCTGCGGGCGGTGATGACGAGGTCGGGCTCGTCCGGCAGGCCGGCCACCAGAGCCCGCACTGCGCCGTCCGGGTCGTCCGTGGCCACCCAGAGCTCCTCCGGTTCGGTCAGCCGCGGCTGCCCGGTGCGGAGAGCCCAACGAGGAGCGCCGTTGAGCCAGTGCACGAGCGCGTCGAGGTCGGTGACCATCGTGCCGATCGTGGTGCGGTCGGTGGCCGTGGGCACCACGCCGAGAAGCGGGCCCGCCCTGCTGCCGGGGATCTGGGCGCCCTCGATGCCGAACAGCGTCTCCTCCCCGGGCCCGATCGCGGCGATGCCCGCTGCTTCGCCGTCGAGGAGGAGGCGCAGCGGCTCCGGCTCCTGAGCCATGTGGGGTACTGCGCCGAGCTGGTCACGAGACGGCAGGTCCCACAGGGTGGCCCGCCCTTCGCGGTACAGCGGCGACACCCGGAGGCGGGCGGCGTCGGCGTCCGGCAGCGCCGCGCGGGCCCCGAAGTCCGCCGCGACCGAGGTGGACGTGAGGCCGTTGCGATCGGCCAACTCCACGGCGACGGCTTCGTCGAGCGTCAGCGTGCCCGCCGCCGTCACCACTCTCAGGTCGCGCCACAGGAGCTGCTCCCCGCGCAGTATCGGGCGCACGCCGCGGGTGGGGCGTTCCGCCCACAGCGCCTGCAGGAACCGTGGAGGCGGCATCTCCGCCGGCCCCGGGTTGCGAGCGGCGGCGGGGTCGATGGGGATCTCGGCGGTCGTCCAGGCGGCGGCATCGAGTGGTCCGGATGCAAGGGACCACAGCCGGCCCCGGCCGTCGGCGATCCGTGCCATGAACCGCAGCGGCTCGTCGCCGGGGTCGGCGGAAGCGGAGGGGATCGGCAACGCTTCGACGATCAGCACCTCGGCCCCGTCGGGAAGCTCCACGCCCCAGTCGTACGTCCCGCCGCCGGGCCGCAGCGCCCCGAACACCTCTTCCGGATCGCCGGAGCCGAAGTCGGGGCGCCAGGCGACCACGTCTGCGAAGGCAGCGGGCGGCACGGCCAGCAGCTCCGAGACCCTGGAGGAGAGCCGGGCCGCGCCGCGGGTCCGCAGCACGGCCGCCGCGACGGCGTCGTCGGGAACCGGGAGGTAGCCGGCCCCCTCGCCGACCACGCGGACGTCGCTGCCGGCGGCGAAGGCGGCCCGGTCGTCGTAGCTGCGGTCCAGCGTCTGCGCATACGTCAGCGCAAAAGCACCGAACCCGGTGGTGATCCAAACGAGGAGCGCGAGCCGGCCGTACGGGACAGGGTTGCGGCCCAGATGCCATGCGGGCAGCGCCGCGCTCAGCGCAGGCAGCCGCGCCAGCAGCCAGCCCACCCCCCGCAGGATCCACGGCAGCACCCGCAGCAGCAGCAACGCCCCTGCGAAGAGGAAGAGTGCCGGCGACGCGACCGCGAACGGGTCGAGGCCGACCTCCTCTCCGGTTCTCACGAGCCCGCGCTGGCGCAGCTCGAAGAGGAGGACCGCCGCCAGGACCACGAGGAACACGTCGATGTAGTAGCGCTGCCAAACCGACGTCCGGGTGGGACGGGCGGCGACACTGCGCAGCTCGAGCACCGTGCGACGGGCGAACGGCAGGATCGCCAGGCCCATGGCGGTGAACGTGATGGCGGCGCCGACCGCCACCCAGGGGAGCAACGGCCGCACTTGCGTGACCTGGAGCGCCTCCCCGCCGGTCAGGTCGGACATCGGCGGCACTCTGCCGGTGAGCGCGACGAGACCCCGGGCCACGAATGGCCCCACGATGACGGCGCCGAGGGCGAGCAGGCCGGACTGGAGGAGGTGGATGCCGACCGTCTGCCACGTGCCGGCGCCCCGGGCACGGAGGAGCGCGAGCTCGGGCCCCTCCCTCTCCAGCGTGAGCGACGCCGTGTAGATGAGGAAGTAGAGGGCGCCGGCGACGACGAGTACGAGCATCGCCAGGATCGGCCCGCCGAACACGGTGGTGCGCACGTCGAACGACTCGACCAGCTCGGGCAGCGCGGTGCTGACCGCGATCCCCGCCGTCTGGCCGAGGGTCCCGGCCAATCCCCGCA
Organism: uncultured Acidimicrobiia bacterium; assembly: GCA_964348465.1. Lineage (GTDB taxonomy): Bacteria > Actinomycetota > Acidimicrobiia > Spongiisociales > JAOTWH01 > CAYGCW01. The sequence goes on from CAYGCW010000113.1 coordinate 2,789, forward strand.
CCGACGCCTCGAGTTCGGCGACGTTGTCGAGCCGCACCGTGTCACGCCGCAGCGGGAGGTACCAGGACTGCGTGGCCTGGAGCTGCCCGAAGCCGCGCACCGGCCTCAGCCAGGCGTCGGTGGTGTAGTCGACCGGCACCGGCGACATCCAGACGTCGAACACCTCCTGGGGCAGCAGCGCCAGCGAACCGGGGGCCGTGGCGATCCAGAGCGGGTCGCCGCGGTCGAGCGGCCGGAAGATGCCGGCGATCTCCACAACCTCGAACGTCTCGGGGAGCGCCACGAAGGGCCGCACGATCGTGACGTCGCCGACATCGAGGGCGGCCAGCCGGGCGACGTCCTCGCCGACGACGAGCCTCAGCACGGGATCGTCGTCTCCAGGGGCGGGCGGTCCCGGCCACTGCCCGGCAAGGAGTTCGACGGCGTCCTCGACCCGGGGTGAGGTGAGGATGCGTAGCTGGAGCGCCTCCTGCGGCGGCCGCGGGTAGGGCGGGGCGGGGAAGTCCGGCAGATCGTCGCGCTCGGCGAGGGCGGCGGCCGCCGGCGCCGGGGCGCCGAGGTCGGCGGGCGCCTGCCCGACGACCCTCGCGGCTTCGGCGCGCCATTCGAGGGCGGCGGCTCGCCAGGTGGCGGCTGCCGCCAACCAGTCCGGGTTGGACGGGGGGATGACGACCAGCTCTCTACTGAGGCTGCGCTCCAACGCGTCCACATACCACGGGTCGACGCGGGTGAGCGCCCGTTGCAGCGCCTCCCGGCCGGCTGCGGCCGCATCTGTGCCGTAGTCCTCGGTCGGTCGGGTGGCGAGGAGATCGACGGCCACGGACGGCGCTTGCCGGAACGTGTACAGCCGGTCGACGGCGGCGATGGACGACTCGTACAGCGGCACGATCGCCAACAGCGCCACCACCAGGGTCGCCCCCAGGAACGATCCCAGCAGCATTCCTCGCTTCGCCCACATCCGCCGGACGACGAGGCTCAGATAGGTGACGAGTCGCAACGGCGTCCCCTCGACCCGGTTCTACGGCCCGCCGGTAGGCTACCCGGGGCCGGCGGGTCCGGGCCCGGGTCGAGTCCCGGCTCACCGACGTCGCTACCTCGCGCTCCGCTGCGGAGCGAGGCGGTAGGTTGACCCCATGAGCCGGTCCTTCGTCGACATCGCCCGCGACCGGCTGCGCGAGATCCGCAGCAGCCTCTTCTTCATCCCTGCGCTGTTCATCGCCGGGGCCCTCTTGCTGGCCAGGGTGCTGACGTGGATCGACGGGCACGTGGACCTGGAGGGGGTGCCCATCGTCATCGGGTCCACGGCGGCCGGAGCTCGGGCGCTGCTGGGAACCGCTGCGGGAGCGACGATCACGGTGGCCGGGATCGTGTTCTCGGTGACGGTGGTGTCGGTACAGCTCGCGTCGAGCCAGTTCTCGCCGCGCGTCCTGCAGGGGTTCCTCCGCGATCGGTTCAAGCAGAACGTGATCGGCCTCGTCGTCGGCACCTTCACGTACTGCCTGGTGGTGCTGGCCGTGACGCGGGGCACGGAGGGACGAGCCCGGCTGGCGGTGACGGTGGCCCTCGCCCTGGCGGTCCTGTCGATCCTGGCGATCGTGGCGTTCATCGACCAGAGCGCCCGGTCGATGCAGGTCGGCGAAGTGGTCCGACGGATCGCCGACGAGACCCTCCACCACATCCGCAGGGCTCACCCGGAGCGGGGCACCCTGCCGGCGGTCGAGGCACGGGAGGCGCCGATGCCGCCCGGGGAGGGCTACACGGTGCGGGCGCCCGACGACGGCTGGGTCCAGGAGGTCGATGCGGACGCGCTGCTGCGGGCCCTGCCCCCCGATGGGGTGATGCGCCTCGACACGCGCGTGGGTGCGTTCATGGCCGCGCAGATGCCGCTGGCCACGATCTGGCCGGAACCGAAGAGGGAGGGTATCGAGCGCCCCGTGCGGCGGGCGGTGAAGCTGGGACGGACCCGCACGCTCCTCCAGGACGAGGCCTTCGGAGTCCGCCAGCTCGTCGACATCGCACTGCGGGCACTGTCGCCAGGCGTCAACGACCCGACCACCGCCAACGAGGTGCTCGTGCACCTCGCCGGCATCGTGCGTGAGGTCATGGTGAGGGACCTGCCCCCCCGCGTCGTGGCCGGCGAGGAGGGCCGGAGGTTGTTTCTCCCCCACAACCTCGACCGCCCCGCCTTCGTGCGTGCCGCCTTCGCGGAGATCAGGGTGGCGGCGATGAACCAGCCGGCGGTGCTGGGCACGCTGGTCAGGGTGCTGGCAGGGCTGAACCACCTGCTCGCAGGTCTCGACCTGGAGGAACGGGCTCGGCCGCTCCGGCGGGAGGCGCGCCTGGTCGTGGAGGGGCTGGCGTCCACGGAGCTGCTGGAGGAGGACCTGGCCAAGGTGCTCGAGCGGGCCCGCGACCTCGCCGGCGAGGAGGAGAGCGCACCGGACGCCTGATCACGCCACTCCGTTCAGCTCCAGCTCGGCGGCGCGCACGCAGCGCACGGTCGTCTCGCCGAGCAGCCGGGGTGGCGGCATGGCCACCGCGCACGCCGCCGCCGCGTACGGGCAGCGGTTCACGAACGGGCAGCCGACCGGCAGTTCCGCCAGATCGGGAGCTTCCCCAGGGATCGGCTGCAACCGTCTGCCGAGGCTCGGCGCCGAAGCGAGCAGGCCCGCGGTGTAGGGATGCTTGGGCCGGTAGTAGATCTCGGTCGCCGGTCCCTCCTCGACGATCGAGCCCCCGTACACCACCGCCACCCGGTCGGCCACCCTGGCGACCACGGCCAGGTCGTGTGTCACCAGGATCATCGCCATCCCTCGCTTGCGTCGCATGTCGTCGATGAGGTCCAGGACCGCGCTGGCGACGCTGACGTCGAGGCCGCTCAGTGGTTCGTCTGCGAGCAGCAGCCGGGGCCCGCTGAGCAGCGCCGCGGCCAGCATCGCCCGCTGGGCCTCGCCGCGGCTGAGTTGGTGGGGGAAGGACCAGAACTTGCGGCGCTTCGGGAGCCGCACCTCGCCGAGAGCGTCGAGGACCCGGGATTCGACCTCGGCTTGGGGGAGGTCGTAGTGCTCTTGGAGCACCTCGCCGCTCTGCTCTCCGATCATGCCGAGCGGGTCCCAAGAGGCGATCGGGTTCTGGGTCATGACGCCGATCCCGAGCCCGACCGTCTCCCGCCAGTCCGGTCGATCCAGCTCCGGGAAGATGCGGCCGCGGTGTTCGTGCCATTCGACGCCCTCCACGTCTTGCAGCACCTTGCCCTCGAAGGTCGTCTTGCCCCCGACCACTCGAGCACCCGCGCTGAGCAGGTTGAGGGCGCCCATCAGGATCAGGCTCTTGCCCGACGCCGATTCACCGACGAACGCCAGCGCCTCGCCCCTGCGAACCGCATACGAGGCGCCGGGGATCACG
>CAYGCW010000113.1:6203-7985 GCA_964348465.1 uncultured Acidimicrobiia bacterium
TCTTGCGGGTGTGTTTGACGTCAGGGCGCAGTATCGCCACGGCCAGACCGTCGACCTCGAACAGCGCCATGTGGTGCCTCCAATACCGGCACCCAACATAACGATCCGGCACCCAACATAACGATCCGGGCCCGGCTGGTGCCGGGCCCGGGGTGCTTAGCTCGACCGGTGCGAGGGGAGGAGGGAGGAACGGAGGGAAGCCGATGCTCCGGTCGATTATGTGTCTCAAGATTCGACCTCGGAGGCCCAGGGCTTGATGTTCATTGGCATTTGCGCGCACTGACTAGTCACCCGCCGGGACCCGGAGGGGCCGGCAACTGCGTCCTCAACCCGACCCCAATCCTGCCGATAGCGATCAGGACAGCCCGACCGAACGTTTCGTCACGAACCGGAGGCCTCCCCTTCCTCCGCTTCCTCCTCCCCAAGCGGCACGGTCGGGCTGTCGCCCGTGCTCACGCGCCGGCAGGGGTGATCTCGAGCAGCGTCGCCGTCCCTTCGAGCGCCGCCCCGGGTCCGGGGGGAAGCAGCGCGGTCGCACCGCGGGCGAGCGGCACGCCGGCGACGGCCGCCCTCCCGGCGACGCACATGACCACGCGGCACCCGGCCGCCGGCTCCAGCATCGCCGCGCCTTCGAGACGGTGCTCGGCGAGCCGGTACGCCGCGGTCTCCACGAGGACGCCGGACGCGCACCCATCGGGCAGGCGGCGCGCCGGTGGCGACTCCTCGTCCCAGTGCGTCGCCACCAGGGCTTCCGGAACGTGCATCCGGCGGGGCGCTCTCCCGAGCCGGTCGCCCCAGTCGTAGAGACGGAACGTGGTGTCGCTCGGCGTCTGCACCTCCGCGACCAGGACGCCGGCGCCAAGGGCGTGCACGGTGCCGGCCGGCAGGTGATGGAGATCGCCGGGCCGGGCAGGCACGGTCGCCAGCACCTCCTCGATCGCGCCGGATCCGCAAGCGCCCTCGAGTTCCGCCGCCCCGACGCCTTCCTGGAGGCCGAGGTACAGCATGGCTCCCGGCTCTGCCTCGACGACGTACCACGACTCGGTCTTCTCGAAGGTGCCCGGGTGGGCTGCGGCGTAGGCGGCGTCGGGGTGGACCTGTACCGACAGCGGCTCGCGGGCGTCGAGGAGCTTGACGAGCAGCGGGAAGCGGCCGCCGGGCGCCGGAGCCGTGGTGCCGAGCAGGTCTGCCCCGGCCGTCGCGACCAGCTCGTCGAGCGGGGTGCCGGCGTAGGCGCCGTTGCCGACCCGCGACTGGGCGCCGCCCGGCGTGCCGGTGACGTCCGCGCCGAGGTCCGCGACCTCCCAGCTCTCGCCGACGTCCGTTGCCTCAGGGAGCGCCTTGCCGTAGCGCTCCAGGCGGCGGCCGCCCCAAGGCTTGGGGACGAGCACCGGATCCATGAGGAGCGGGTAGAGGGCGGTCATCGGCGGCACCTTAGGCGCCGCCGGATGTCCGTCACCGCGACGGAGCCGGCCGGTCTCCTCTTCCCACCCTCGAGGGGGGACACCCCTAGACGGTCACCGGCGCGGCGTCGCGGGCCATGTCGCCGAAGCGGGTGAACTCGGGCTGGAAGTTCATCTCGACCTTGCCGACGGCGCCGGCGCGGTGCTTGGCGATGAGCACCTCTGCCACCCCCTGCGCCTCGCCGGGGTTGTAGTACTCGTGGCGGTAGATGAACATCACCACATCGGCGTCCTGCTCTATGGCGCCCGACTCCCGGAGGTCGCCGAGCTGGGGACGCTTGTCGGTGCGCTGCTCGAGGCTGCGGTTGAGCTGCGAGAG
>CAYGCW010000114.1:0-7928 GCA_964348465.1 uncultured Acidimicrobiia bacterium
GGTTGTTCTTCGTGGCGGCGTTGCGGGATGGGCAGCGGGAGTTGTGGGTGTCGGACGGGACCCGCGCCGGCACCGGGCCGTTCCGCAACCTGTCCGGCGGCGTGAGTGCGGATCCGGGGGAGTTGACGGTGTTTGATGGGCGGTTGTTCTTCGTGGCGGCGTTGCGGGATGGGCAGCGGGAGTTGTGGGTGTCGGATGGGACGCGGTCGGGGACGGGTCCGTTCGAGAACCTGTTCGGCGCTGCGAGCTCCGATCCCGGGGATCTGACCGCATCGCCGCAGGTGCTGGCGTTCACCGCCGCCGCCGGGAAGGGCCGCCGGTCGTTGTATGTGTCGGAGGGGGCGCCGGGAACCTTGCGTGCCGTCATACCTGCGGACCATGCCTACAAGGAAACGAGCGGGCAGTGGTCGTGGTCGTCGATGGGTGGCCGCGCCGGGCCGGTGCGGGTGAGCGCCGATCTGGACGCCGCGGCGATCTGGGAGCCGTATGTGCCAAGCGGCCGCTATCAGGTCTCGATCTACAAGCCGGGCGGCGTCGAACACTCGCCGGAAGTGCGGATCGTCGTGCGGCACCGCGACGGGGCCCACCGGGTGATCGTCGACTACGCCGCGACGGCGGAAGGGTGGATCGATCTGGGAACCCATTGGTTCGGCGGGCCGGGCTTCGAGGGGGTCCGGATCACGAACCTTGGTGGGGGAACGCTGTCGGCGGACACGGCCCGGTTCGTGAACGCCGCACCGCCGCAGCTGCGTCTGGGTTGGCCTGTGGATGGCGTCGTGCGGTACGCCACTACCGGCCCGGTGACGGCGCCCTTGAAGATGGCGAGTGCCATGATCGTGGCGGCTCCCTCATCCGCCGAATGGGACGGGGCGGTGCTCGAGGTAGCGATGACGGGCGGCGCCGAACCTGGCGACCGCATCGAGGTGGCTGCCGGCGATCCCAGCGCATTTCCGGTCGCGGTCCGCGACGGCGATCTGTACATCGACACCCGCTTGCAGCCTTCGGGCACCGTGGTCGGCGGCGCCGGCGGAGAGGCGCTGCGGGTCACGTTCAACGACAGGGTGTTGTCGCAGCGGGACGTCACGAAGGTCGTACGCGCCGTCACCTACCGCTCGGTGGCCGCCTTCCCCGGGACCGCGCCCCGCTCCGTGCGCATCTCCCTGACCGACCCCCACGGCCACACATCCGACCCGGTCCTGCTCCAACTCCTGGTCCGGATGGTATGACTCACAATCCCGCCAGGAACTCCCGCACCGCCGTCTCGTAGCGTTCTCGGTCGACGTTCCACGCCCGCACGTGGCCGGTGTCGGGATAACGCTCGTACGTGACGAGGTCGGGTCGCAGCTCGGCGAGGCGGTCGCTGGAACCCACCGGCACCTTGTCGTCGGTGTCGCCGTGGAACAGCAGGATCGGCACGGACAGCTCGGTGGCGCGTGCGACGTAGTCGAGCTCGGCCCAGTCGATGCCGAAGCGGAGCTGCGTCAGCCACTTCGAGAACGCGGTCAGCACCGCCGGCACCCGGATCGGCACCACCGGCAGGTTGGACTCGGCGGCCTCGCGGTCGATGATCGCACCGAAGTCGAGGGCGGGGGCGTCGAGGATCATCGCCTTCACCTTCGTCGCCAGCTCCGACCGGTACACGAAGCTCATCGAGATGGCGCCGCCCATCGAGTACCCGTACAGGACCACGTCGTGAGCGCCGCGGTCGAGCGCATAGCGGACGGCGCCCTCGAGGTCCTCCCACTCGGTGGCGCCGAAGCGCACGAACCGGTCGGCGGTCGCGGGCTGGCCCTCGTCGTTGCGGTACGTGATCACCAGCGCCGGGTGGCCGGCAGCCACGATCGTCGGCAGGATCCGCAGCGCCTCGCCCCGGTGGACGCCCCGGCCGTGGGTCATCACCACCCACGTCGGGCTCACGCCGGGCACCACCCAGGCGTCGAACTCACCGAACGGCGAGGAGTAGCGGACGTCCTCGGGACCGATCCCGGCCGACGCCGGGTCGGGGAACGCGAACGCGTCGAGGTCCACCATCGTCCCCGGGGGTGGGGGATCCCCAGCCAGAGGAAAGAAGGCCCGGGTGACCGCCCCTTCCGCCTCTTCGAGCACCGCGCCGAGCTGGCCGTAGCCGTCGGGCCAGTCGATCCCGAGCAGCTCGGACGACCTGAGATCGGCAGCGTCCTCCTCGGTCAGGCCGAGCGTGACCGTGCCGTCCCCACTCGCCAGCACCGGCACCTCGAACAGCTGCGGGTCGTCGTGAGTCAGCAGGAGCGCGTCGGAAGCGATTTGCGATGCGAACTGCCAGCCGGCGTACGCGAAGGCGGCGAGGACGAGGGCGACGATGACAAACACGATGAGAATCACCCGGCGGTTGAAGAGCGGCGTCAGGTGAGCATACGCGGATCGACCGCCGGCGGCAGGTGAGCCGGACGTCCCCATGGCCCTCCTCGCTTGCCCGACACCAGCGTACCGGGACGCGGCCGGGCCCCGCCGGCGGCGGGGCCCGATGGCGCGAGACCGCCTGTAAGCCGGATTCTGTCGAGGACGGCCATCTGTCTGGGACCGGCGTCGCCGCCGGCCTCGTGCGGCCTACCTGGGACGTAGCGGGCGGGCCACCCTGTCCCTGCTTGGCCTTGCTCCGGGTGGGGTTTACCGAGCCGCCCCGGTCTCCCGGGACGCTGGTGGTCTCTTACACCACCGTTTCACCCTTGCCTGTGCCCTTGCGGGCCATCGGCGGTCTGCTCTCTGTTGCACTTTCCGTCGGGTCGCCCCGCCTGGGAGTTACCCAGCACCCTGCCCTGGGGAGTCCGGACTTTCCTCGGCGGCCCGCAGGCCGCCGCGGCCGCCCGGCGGTCTCGCAGTAGTCAACGCTAGCGGTCCCCGCGGGCTTCCCTGTCTGGAGGCCGCCTGCGCATCCCGCCGAGGACGCCGCCGGCGCCCCCGATGACCACCGCCACCACGGCGCTGAACACGATGGTGGGGACGCCCGGGTCGCCGCCGGCAGCGAGCGTGACCGCCATCGACACGGCGAACAGCAACAAAGCAGCCTGCGAGCCGTGGTAGAGCGCCAGTGGGTGCCCGAGACGACCCCCGACCACCCCGGCCGCCAACTGGCCGAGGAACTGTACGAAGATGAATGCAGCGCCCTCCGCAGAGCGGTCGGGACGCAGCCCGGCTGCGAACAGCAGGAGCGCTCCGACGGCGGTGAGGCCGAGACCGGCGGCGGCGCCGACGAAGACGACCCCCCAGCGGGTGCGGCTCACCGCGGGGGGAAGCTCGAGGTCAGGCCCGCTCGAGGTGCTCTTCGAGCCCGGCGAGCCAGCCGGCCGGAAGCTGCCAGTGGCGGCCGCCTTCCAGCATCAGCTTGATGTAGTCGGCCGAGGGGCGCAGCTCGCCGTTGGCGACACCGGAATAGAGGTGGGTCACCACCTCGTGCCGTCTCCCGTTGCGGTCCATGATCTCGACCGTGACCGCCTCGCGGCCCTCCCTCGCCTCGATCTCCCCAATGGCGGCCAGCTCGGCCTTCGACACCTCGAATACCACCCCCCAGACCGTGTTTCCCGGGCCGGGCTCGGCGGATGGCAGGCCGCCGCCCCACTCGGCATCCTCGTGTGCGAAGACGAGGCGCCACTCCGGCAGGTGGGCCACGAAGGTGAACTCGGCGCCGGGGGCCGCTTCGGCCAGCCGTTCCGGCGCCACCGTCCCTGTGAAGGCGAAATACAACACTGCGGCGCGCTCCAGGATGAGGCGTGAAAGTCCCGCCGGATTGTAGCGAGCTTCGCGACTTCGGGCGCTGGCGTCGGGAACCAACCCGGCCCCGGATACGTCTTATGGGCAGCGAGGACGGGCTTTGCGCAGCCGGAGCCTGGGGAGGTGGCCGATGTCGAGCCAGCAGATCTGGAGCATGCTCTTACGAGTGGACGAACGGCCCTGGGTTGCCTACGGGGCCTGCCGGGGCGCAGATCCTGATCTCTTCTTTCCCGGCAACGACGACGATCACGGGGAGGCGCTGCGCATCTGCCGCGGGTGCCCCGTTCAGGAGGAGTGCCTCGACTACGCGCTTTCGGCCCGGGAGCGGTACGGGATCTGGGGCGGCACCACCGCCAGGGAGCGGCGCCGCCTGCTGCGCCGCAGCGCCTGACCGTCGGGCGCCTCCTTAGAATCCCCAGGGTCATCCCTTCCCGGAGGATCTCGTGGACTTCTCACTCAGCCCCGAGCTGCGCGAGCTGCAGCTCACCGTTCGCCGCATGGCCCAGGAGCGCGTCAAGCCCGTTGCTCGCCGGCTGGATGCCGAGGAGAAGTACCCGGAGGACCTGTTCCGGCTCTTTGCGGAGATGGGCCTCATGGGGCTGGCGCTCCCCGAGGAGCACGGCGGCGCCGGTTCCGTGCTGGGCCTGGTGCTCGCGATCGAGGAGGTCGCCAAGTACTGCCAGTCGTCGGCGCTGATGCTGCTGCTCTCGCGGCTTCCCACGGGGCCAATCATCATCTCCGGCACCGAGGAGCAGCGGGAGCGGTGGGTGCAACCCGTCGCCGAGGGTGCGATGCGAGGCGCTTTCGCCCTCTCCGAGGTGGACGCCGGCTCGTGGGTGGCCGGACAGAAGACCAGGGCGGTCAAAGATGGCGACGGCTACCGCATCCACGGCGCCAAGGTATGGATGAGCGGCGCCACCGTCGCCGACTTCTACACCGTCTTCGCCAGAACCGACCCCGACGCCGGCCACCGCGGCTTCTCCGCGTTCGTGGTGCCCCGGGAGTCCTCAGGCCTGACGGTGGGGCCGCCCGACCGCAAGATGGGCGTGAAGGCCGTGCCGACCGCCGAAGTGATCTTCGACGACGTCTGGGTACCGCAGGAGAACCGGCTCGGGCCCGAGGGCACCGGATTCCGCACGGCGATGCTGGCGCTGAACTCGATGCGGCCGATCGTGGCGGCACGAGGCATCGGGATCGCGCAGGGCGCGCTCATGTACGCCGTCGAGTACGACAAGCAGCGGGAGGCGTTCGGGCAGACCATCGCCGACTTCCAGGGCATCCGGTGGATGTACGCCGAGCTGGCGACCGAGATCGAGGCGGCCCGGCTGCTCACCTACCGGGCGGCGCTGATGGTCGACGATGGGAAGTACGACAAGGAGCACGCCCCCTTCCTGTCGATGTCGAAGTACTACGCCACCGAGGTGGGGGTGAAGGCGTCGGCCTGGGCGGTGCAGCTTCTCGGCGCCGCCGGGTACATGGAGGATCATCTCACCGAGCTGTACTACCGGGACGCCCGGCAGCTCACGATCGTCGAGGGCACGAGCGAGATCCAGAAGAACCTGATCGGCCAGGGCGTGGTGGCGGGCGACGTGTGGTGGGACTGACGGCCGACCCGGCGACGTAGATCCGGTGCGGGTCCCGCTGCTCGGGTGGGGTGCGCTCGCACTGCTGCTCCGTGCTCGAGGCTTTCCCGTTGGCCGGCTTTCCGCCGGACTGGATCCACGTCACCGACACCGTCGCATACGCCGGCAGCATTGGGGACGGCGGGCTGTCCGACAGCGCCGTGATCCCCATCGACACCACGACGCTGACCGCCGAGACCTGGATCGTGCCCGCCCCGTTCGACGGCGCCGAGTCGTGGCCGGGCATCCAGCTGAGGTCCTGGAGCGGCGACGTGCGGGTGGACGTCGACGCGCTCGACGGGTGGTTCTCCGCCCCCTGACCCGCGCCTTCGCGTAGCTGCGGCGGCGTGGGAGGCTGCCCCGGTCGAGCGGGGCCGCGATCGTTCGGGGGCGCGCTTGCTACCGTGCCCCGCCATGAGCACAGACGGATTCGCGTGGCCGCCGCTGCTCGCCAAGCTGATGGCCGGCGACGACCTGGAAGTGGCCGAGGCGCAGGCGGCGATGAGCGAGGTGATGGCGGGGCGGGCCACGCCGGCGCAGACCGCGGCGTTCATCGTGTCGCTGCGGACCAAGGGCGAGACCGCCGACGAGATGACCGGCCTGGCGCGAGCGATGCTGGATGCCGCGATCACCGTCGAGGTGCCCGGAACCGTGGTCGACACCGCCGGGACGGGCGGCGACCGCTCGGGCACCTTCAACATCTCCACCACGGCCGCACTCATCGCCGCCGGGGCGGGCGCCAAGGTCGCCAAGCACGGCAACAGGGCGGCGTCGTCGCGGACGGGCTCGGCGGACCTGCTCGAAGCGCTCGGTCTCGATCTCGGGTTGGCGCCGGAAGCGACGGTCCGCATGATCGAGGAGGCCGGGTTCGGCTTCTTCTTCGCCCGCACCTACCACCCGGCGATGCGCCACGCCGGACCGGTGCGCGCCGAGCTGGGCGTGCCGACGGTCTTCAACTTCCTCGGCCCGCTCTGCAACCCGGCTCGGGCCAGGCGGCAGGCGCTCGGCGTGGCGGATCCCCGCATGGCCGAACGGATGATCCAGGTGCTCCGCAACCTCGGTGCCGAGTACGCCTTCGTCTACTACGGCGAGGATGGCCTCGACGAGCTGACGCTCACCGGCCCCTCCTACATCTACCGGCTGAAGGACGGCGAGATCACCCACGCCGAGTTCACTCCGGAGGACTTCGGGGTGCCGAGAGCGACGCTGGAAGATCTCGTGGGCGGCGACGCCGCCGCCAACGTCGCCATCACCAAGGCGATCCTCGCCGGCGAGCGCGGTCCCAAGCGCGATGCGGCCGTCATCAACGCCGCTCCGGCCCTGGTGGCGGCCGGTGTGGCCGGCGGGTTCGTCGAAGGCGTGGCTCTGGCCCGGGAGTCGATCGACTCGGGTGCCGCGCAGGCCGTCCTCGATCGGGTCGTGGCGCTCAGCGCCGAGCTGTCGGGAGCGTAATTCTCAGCGCCCGGTAGGGTCGGGCTCACCGTGACCAGGCGATTCGCGCCCGCTCTCCTCGCCATCGTTCTGCTGGCCGCCGCGTGCGGCGGCTCAGGAGGCGACGCCGAGCCGGCGGCGGTGCCCGCGCCGGCGACGGACCCGGGAGCGGCGGCCGTGACCGCGCCGTCACCCGGCGCCGGTGCGTTCGATGGCCCGCCGGTGCCGGACTTCACGCTGGCGCTCGAGAACCGGGAGGCCACCTACCGCCTCTCGGCGAGCGACCGGCCCCTCTACCTGGTGTTCTGGGCCGAGTGGTGACCTTCCTGTAAGCGGGAGTTGCCCGTTTTGGAACAATTGGCAGGGCAGTACCCCGATCTCGACATCGTCGCGGTGGCGGGGCGCAGCAGCCTCGATCGGAGCGCCGCCGAGGCCGATCGGCTCGGTCTCGATGGGGTCCTGTGGGGGTACGACGACGAGCTGTGGGCGACCTACCAGGTGTTCGGCCAGCCGACCGGGTTCCTCATCACCGGCGACGACCGGCTCCTCGACGGCCCTCGCTACCGGATCAGCGACGAAACGTCGCTGCGAGACGGTTTCGACGCGCTGCTCGCGGCCGGCACCTGACGTCGCTCACTCCCGGCTCTGCACCGGCCCCTGGTTCACGGAGCCGATCTCGCCGCCGAGCAGGATCGTGTCGATCGCCGTCGTCAGCAACTGCCCGTCCACCGCGCCGCGCACATTGCCGACCACGACGCCGTCACGGTCGACGAAGAACGTCTCCGGGATGCCGAACACGCCGAACTCGATGGCGGCTCGCGACCGCGCGTCCTCCAGGTAGACATAGCCGCGGCCCAGCTCGTCGAGGAAGGACACCGAGTTCTCGCGGCGGTCCTGATAGGCGATGCCCACAAACTCGACTCCGGCGTCGGCGTAGGCGGCGGCGGCGGCCACGAGTACGGGGTGCTCCTGCCGGCACGGCAGACACCACGACGACCAGAAGTTGACGACGAGGACCGTGCCTTTCTGGTCGGCAAGCGCGTACTCGCCTTCGTCCTCGAGCAACGGCAGCTTCACGTCGGGCACGGGCTCGCCGATCAGCGGCGAGGAGATCAGGTTCGGGTCGCT
>CAYGCW010000115.1:0-7876 GCA_964348465.1 uncultured Acidimicrobiia bacterium
CCGGAGGTGGCCGCCCGCGCTCAAAACTCGGCCACGCGCTTCCGGTAGGCCTCGAGCGCGCCGACGAAGTCCTCGACGGTGTCGCCGCCGAACTTGCGCTGGGCCTCCTGCGCCACGACCAACGCCACCATGTGTTCGGCGACGACGCCGGCCGCCGGCACCGCGCACACGTCGCTGCGCTCCCGGAAAGCCTTGTCGGCTGCCTTCGTCTCGACGTCGACCGTCGCCAGGGGACGCATGAGCGTGGAGAGCGGCTTCATGGCGGCGCGCACCCGCAGCACCTGGCCGGTGCTGATGCCGCCTTCGGTGCCGCCGGATCGGAAGGTGGCCCTGGTGAAGCCTGTGCCGTCGTGCAGGATCTCGTCGTGGGCCTCCGACCCGCGCCGCCGCGCCGAGGAGAAGCCTTCGCCGACCTCGACCGCCTTGATGGCCGGGATCGACATGAGGGCCGCGGCCAGCAAGGCGTCGAGCTTCCGATCCCAATGGACGTGACTGCCGACGCCGGGCGGGAGGCCATACGCGAGTACTTCGACGACGCCGCCGAGCGTGTCACGATCGGCCTTGGCGGCTTCGATCTCCGCCACCATGGCGGCTTCCGCCTCGCTGTCGAAGCACCGCACCGGAGACGAGTCGATGGCCTCCGCATCGGCCGGGGAGGGCAGCGGTTCGGAAGGCGCCTCTGCGGCGCCGACCGCCACGACGTGGCTGAACACGGAGATCCCTGCTTCGGCGAGCAGCACCTTGGCCAGGTAGCCGGCGACGGCCCGCGCCGCCGTCTCGCGGGCCGAGGCTCGCTCGAGGATGTCACGGGCGTCGCGGGTGTCGTACTTGAGCATGCCGGCCAGGTCGGCGTGGCCGGGACGCGGCGTGTGGAGGGGCCGCCGCGCCTCGCCCGGATGGGGGGACATCTCCTCTTGCCACTTCGGCCACTCGGTGTTGCGGATGAGGACCGCCACCGGGGAGCCGAGGGTCCGGCCGAAGCGCACCCCGCCGAGGAACTCCAGCTCGTCCTTCTCGAGCTGCATGCGCCGGCCCCGGCCGTAGCCGAGCCGGCGCCGCGCCAGTTCCCCCGCCAGGCCGTCGGTGCCGACGGCGAGGCCCGCCGGGAGTCCCTCGACGATCGTCACCACGCCCGGTCCGTGCGACTCGCCTGCGGTCAAGAAGCGCAACATGGCGCGGCGATGGTACCCGTCCCCGTTCCCCGAGCCTCGTTGCAGCACTAACCTCGCAGACGCAGCGGGGCCCCAGACAAGAGTCGGGGAGAGGGCCCGGTTGGCAGAGGCCCTCTCCCCTTCGGGGCTCCGCTTGCGCGGAGGCTCGGAAACCTGTCGCTACTTCAAGATCTGCTGCCCCACGTCGAGTTGAAACACCGAATCCCCCTTGAGGAAGACCCCCGAGTCGGACGAGAGGCTGACCACCTTGTAGATGCCGGCGAAGGTGTCGCCGACCCCGACGTCGAAGGTCTGTGCCCCCACGGTCACGGTGGCGCGCAACACGCCGTCGACGTCCCTCACCTCGATCAGCGCCACCGCGTTGAGATCGGGCTGGAAGGTCCCGTCGCCGTCGACGGCGTCACCCTGCCCCGGCCCGAACGGCCCGCCCACGCCTGGCTGACCGGTGAGCGGCGAGTCCTCGTCGATGAGCGGCCGGAACGGGTCCCGGGGCTGCGAGAGCTGGGCGTTGAACAAGACCCGGGCGCCATCCCCGATCTCGATGGGGTCGGCCGCGGCCACCTGTGCGCCCGGGAGCGGCCCCTGGAGCGCGGTCCCACCGCCCGCGAACAGGCCCGACGTGATCAGCACCCACGCCGAACCGAACCCGCTGCCGAGCAGCATCAGCGCCACCACGAGTGTGAACACCATGCGCAGGGGTCCCCGTTCGGCCAGGTCGCGGCGGCGTCTGCGGGCTGCCATGTCAGCTCCCCGCCCCTGGCGCCGTCGTCGTCGTGGAGGTGGTCGTCTCCGCAGGAGTGGTGGTGGTCGTCGCCGCAGACGTCGTGGTGGTCGTGGCGCCCGGGGCCGTGGTCGTGGTGGTCGGCACGTCCGGCTGGACCACCGGGATCGCGGTGGTGAAGATCGTCGTGGTCAGCCCGGCGCTGATGATGACCGTCCCGTCTTCCTGGATGGCGGGCGACAGGCTGACGCCATCGACACGCACGAGACGTTCCATGTCGGCGAGCCCGTAGAGGAAGCCGAGGACCTCGAAGAACTGTCCTTCGACGTTGATGAACACGCTCATCGACGCGAACTCGGCGAAGGCGTCTGCCGCCGGCAGTCCCGGCGAGAGGGACAGCAGGTCCACCTCGCTGTCGAGGGCCAGCACCGTCACGTCGTCGATGAAGGTGGCCAGCTCCGGGTTGGGTGGGATGAGGCGCTCCAGCGCCGCGCCGGCGGTCATGAAGGTGAGCTCGTTGTCCTGGATCTCCAGCAGCCGCGCCTTCTCGCCGCGCAGTCGCTGCTCCTCGGCGACGGCGGTCTCGCGCTGGGTGCGCAGGTCGTCGATCTCGGCGCGGCGGGGCGAGATCAGGAACAACCACCACAACGCGGTCACGAGGATCAGCGCGATCACGACCAGGAGAACGACGTTGCGCCTCATGGCAGGGTGGGAACGCGCTCGTCTGCGCGTGTGGACAACGCCGCTTCGGTGAGGAACGTCTGCGATGCGAAGTCGACGACTTCCGCCTGACCGATGAGTGAGGAGGTGACGCTGCTCACCCAGGTGTCGGACACGCCGGGGAAGTTGGTGGAGTCGAGGGCGCGCAGCCAGCTTGCGACGTCCGGGTAGTCGAACGCGGTGCCGGCGATCGAGAGCTGCCCCACCACCACCGAGGTCTCGGATTGATCGACCGAGCCCGTGAACGAACCGAGCCACACCCGGGGCGGAATGAGACGCGCCAGGTCGTTGAGCAGGCGCCCCCAGGCGACGTCGCGCGCCAGGATGGCGTCGATGACGGCCACCCGTGCCTCGAACCCGGTCCGGAGGTCCTCGAGATCGCGCAGCTCCCCGATCTCGGACTGAACCTGAGCGACGATCGCCTGCTGTTCCTCCAGGTCCGTCTCGGCTTCGCCGACCCGCCCCTGCCACCAGAACACGACGGCCACCAACACAGCCAGGTAGGCGACGCCGAGGAGAACCCAGAACGCCTGCCGCCGCCGCGCCGCCGCCTTGACCCGGGACTCAGGCGGGAGCAGGTTGATCGAACGCATCAGAGCATGCCCCAGAGCGCCAGCCCCACAGAGGCCGGCAGCACCGGCTGGGCGGCGTCCAACTCCTCAGGGGTGAGCTGCACACGACCGACGTCGACCAGGTCGAGGATCTTCGCGGGCTGGACAGGCGTGCCGAGTGCCCGGCCGAGGCGGTTGGCCAGATGCGGCAGTCGCGCCCCGTTGCCGGCCACCACGAGCTTGACCAACGCCGGGTCGCCCGACTGGGTCAGGTGGTAGTTGACCGAGCCGCGGATCTCCTCGATGAACGAGTCCGCCTGGCGGGTGAGGAGCCGGCGGGCCGCCGCCTCTTCGTCCGAGCCCTCATCGGGAGCACCGCCCTCCGGCTGAACCCCGATGCGCCGCTTCAGATCCTCGGCCTGCTCCGTCTCTACTCCGAGCCCGTCGGCAAGGGCGGTCGTGAAGTCGGCGCCGCCCCTGGGCAGCAGCCGCACGAACCGCACCACGCCGCCGCGAACGATCACGACCTGCGTGAGCGACGCGCCGATGTCCACGATGCCCTGCGGGCCCGCCTCCTCGTAACCGGTCTCGGTGCCGAACACGGCTCTGGCGAGCGCAAACGGCTGGAGGTCGATCGCTTGCGCGCTGATGTTGGCCGACTCGGCGAGACTGACGAGCCCATCCACCATGTCCCGCTGGGCGGCCACGGCGAGGATCGACAGCATCAGCTCCCCATCGGGCGTGGTGAACTCCTCGACCGGCACGAAGTCGAGCACCGCCTCCTCCACCGGGATCGGGATCGAGTCCTGCACCTGGAACGGGAGCGCTTCGGACAGCTCGCTCTCCGACATGTGGGGAACGTCCACCTGGCGCACCACGACCCGCTGGTTCGCGGTGCCGATGATGACCCGCTTCCTGGGGAGCTTGGCCCGCTTCCAGAGCGCCGCCACCGCCTCGGCGACTGCTCCCTCGTCCATGACCTCACCCGCCACGACCGCTCCCGCGGGGAGGGGCATCTCGGCGAAGCGACGCAGAATGGGTCTGGTTCTGCCGCTGTCGACGGCCGCGGCACGTACCGCCGCGCTGCCTATGTCCAAGCCAACCGTTGCAGCCATGTCGTCTCCGCTTGCGGCTCGGCAGCGGATTGCCCCGAGTCACAACCTTGTAATTACAAGGCTGTCATTGCGACCCTAGCAACGGTCTTACGCGCCGCCAAGCATTTGGCGGGGACCGCCGCTTGCCTGTGCCTCAACCCCCGAGGCCGGCATACCAGTCTACGAGCGCCGGGCCGAACGCCAAAGCCACCAGCGCCCCGGCCACCAGGGCCGGGCCGAAGGGTATGGCCGTCTTGCGGTCGGCTCTCCGCGCCGCCATGAGGACGAGACCGGCAGCTCCGCCGATCAAGAATGCGAGCATGATCCCCGCCCACAGCACCCCCCACGAACGGTAGGCCAGGAAGAGCCCGAGCAGCAGCCCGAGCTTGACGTCGCCGAACCCCAGCCCCCCCGCAGGGCCGAGGAGCGCGAGCACGAAGAGGAAGCTGAAGTAGGCGAGGCCGCCGAGGCCGGCTCGAGTCAGCGCCTCCACCCCTCCCCCGCCGGCGGTGCCGTCGGCGATGGCGCCGGCCGCCAGGAGCAACGCCCCTCCGGCAAGGCCCGGGCGAAGGATGCGGTCCGGAATGCGCTTGAAGTCGAGGTCGGTGATGGTCAGCGCCACCACGACACCGATGAACCACCAATACGCCGGAAGCACCCAGCGCGCGCCCGCGACCAGCGCCGCTCCCGCGAAGAGAGCACCGGTCGTCGCCTCGACGATCGGGTAGCGGACGGAGATGGTTACGCCGCAGTCCCGGCACCGGCCCCGCAGCAGCAGCCAGGACAGGACGGGGATGTTGTCCCGGGACCGGATCTCGGCGCGGCATGCCGGACACGCCGAGCGCGGCCGGACGATGGACTTCGCCAGCGGCACGCGGTAGGCGACGACGTTCACGAACGAGCCGATGAGCAGGCCGACCAACCCGCCGAAGCCGGCGATCATGCCTACCAATCTAGACCGGCGCAGCTGAGCATCACGTTCACGGCGCTGCGGTCCGGGCCGGAACACGTGTAGCGCCCTGCGAAGGGACCGAAGCTCACCAGCCGGATCCCGAACCACTCCTCAGAAGGGGTGGCCGCGTACAGCAGTACCTGGCCGCGGTCACCAGACGCGGGCACGACGTCTTCGACGACGACGTGGACTGCGGTCGCCACGACGCCACTCCAGTCGATCTCCGGTTCCTCGAGGGTCAGCGCCCCGATATCGGACACGAAACCCGCGCCGTCTGCTGCGAGCGCCGACTCGACCTTGGCGGCCGTGGCCAGCATCTCCTTCACCCCGGCCTCTTCGGCCCGCTGCCGCATCCCCAGGAACGACGCCAGGCCGATGCCCACCAGGATCGCCGCTATCAGGAACACCACCATGAGCTCGACGAGCGAGAACCCCCGGTCCTGTCGTCCGCGGAACCGGTGTCGATCTCGCCGGCCCCGACGATTGTCGTTGCGAATCATCTCGGATGTCTCTCTCATGACAGACGGGGCGGGTCGCTGAGGACCCACCCCGTCCGGTTGTTCGTCAGCCGTCTCGGCTTACCAGCCGTCGGTCGGCCAGCCGGGGGCGCCGGCCGAGCAGTCGAACGCCGTGTAGGCGGCCGTGTCGGCCAGTTCGCCGTACTCGGTAGCAGCATTCGCCGACAGGTAGGCGGCGAAGATCTTGCCGGAGTCGGATGCCTGGTACACGCAGACGACCGAGTCGCTGATCTTCTCGACCATCACGCCGGCGTCCGTCGGTGCGGTCGTGTTGACGACCAGGCTCGGCATGAAGTCCGTCAGGTCGGCGGCGACGTCGGTGTACTTGGCCTCGTCGGTCCAGTAGCCCTTCTCGGCGAGAATGGCGTTGCGGACGTCGCTCTGCGCCGAACGATCCTGGGCCCGATTGCGGAACCCGAGGAACGACGGAATGGCGATGGCAACCAGGACTGCGATGATCAGCACCACCACCATGAGCTCGATGAGCGTGAAGCCCTCGTCACGAGACAAGCGCTCCCGCATCCACTTCATCATATGCGAACCTCCTTGAGGGGGGGATTTCGCCCAGACCGTCCTTCGGTCCAAGAAGAGTTATCGGCCTGGGAACTCCCGACTTGAGGCGGAGTTTCGGGGAAGAGCGGGTCGCCAACCGTCCGAGTTCGGGTCCGGTCTGGCGCCTTCGTCAGATCAAACTCGCGATGTTGAACATCGGGAGGTAGAGCGAAACGAGGATGCCGCCGACGGTCACGCCCATCACGATGATGAGCAGCGGCTCGATGAGGCTGGTCAGGGCGTCGACGGTGGCGTTGACCTCGCTGTCGTAGAAATCGGAGACCTTGCCGAGCATGGTGTCGAGCGCTCCGGTCTCCTCGCCCACCGCCATCATCTGCACGACCATCGGCGGGAAGATCGGGTGCCGGCCGAGCGGCGCTGTGAGCGCCTCGCCCGACTTCACCGACGTCTTCACGTCGCTGAGGGCCTGGCTGAGCACGGCGTTGTTGGCCGTGTCGGAGACGATGTCGATCGCCTGGAGGATCGGCACGCCGGTGCGGCTGAGCACCGAGAAGGTGCGGGAGAAGCGGCTGATGGCGGCCTTGTGGGACAGCTTTCCGAAGATCGGGATGCGCAGCTTGAGGCCGTCCCACGCCAGCCGGCCGGGGGCGGTCTTGATCCAGCGCCGCAGGGTGAAGATGCCGCCCACAATCACGATGACCACGATGTACCAGAACTTCGACAGGACCCCCGAGGCGGTGATCAACAGCTGCGTGGGCAGAGGAAGCGCGCCGCCGAGGTCTGCGTACATCGACTCGAACATGGGAACCACGAACAGCAACATCGCGACGACGATCAGGGTGACGAGCCCGAACACCACGGTCGGGTACGCCATCGCGGACTTCACCTTCGACCGGAGCGCCACCGAAGCCTCCATCATGTCGGCGAGCCGGATCAACGTCTCGTCGAGTACGCCGCCGACCTCGCCGGCTTTGATCATCGAGATGTAGAGCGCGTTGAAGATCTTCGGGTGGTCCTCCATCGCCGCCGAAAGACTCGTTCCCTGCTCGACGGCGGTCCTGACTTCGCCGATCACCTCGCAGAGCCTGGGGTTCTCGGTCTGATCCTCGAGCACGGACAGCGCCCTGATCAGCGACAGGCCCGAGTTCACCATCGTGGCGAACTGCCGGCTGAAGATGGCGATGTCCTTGACCTTCACCCGGCCGCTCAGCCCCGGGATCTTGATCTCCATGCTCAGGCCGGAGGCGGCCTTGCGCTGCTCGATGCTGAGCGGGATCAAACCCCGCTCGCGCAGCGCCCTGCTGACGGCGGCCGCCGAGCTGCCGTCGATCTCGCCGGTGTGCTGCTTGCCCGAGCGGTCGCGGACCTTGTACGCGAAGGTGAGTGTGTCGCTCACTTGGCACCACCTGCGAGCGACTCGAAGTCCTCAGGATGCTGGCTGCGCTCGAGGGCGACCTTGAAGGTCACCTTGCCGCTCTTCACGAGGCCGGCGAGACACTGGTCCATCGTCTGCATGCCGTACTTGGCGCCGGACTGCATGACCGACGTGATCTGGTGCACCTTGCCTTCCCTGATCAGGTTGCGAATCGCCGGCGTGGCGACCATCACCTCGACCGCGGCGATGCGGCCGCCGGC
>CAYGCW010000116.1:0-1499 GCA_964348465.1 uncultured Acidimicrobiia bacterium
TCAGGTGCGGCCCCAGGGCGAGCTGTACTCGACCAGCGTGCGCATGTAGTTGGCGCGCTCGAAGGCGGCCGGGTCGGGCGAGTGGCGCTGGCTCAGCGAGCCCCGGGCCTGATCGACCGACTGGTAGCCCCGCTCCACGAACCAGGCTCGCACCCGCTCCACCACCGAGCCGACGTACTCGGGGCCGCGCAGCAGCAGCGCCGACGCCATCATCGTCACGTCCGCCCCGGCCAGGATCAGCTTGACGACGTCCTCGTAGGTGTGCACTCCGGTCGTGGCCGCCAGGGAGGCGTCGACCCGGCCGCTGAGGATGGCCATCCACCGCAGCACCAGCCGCAGCTCGGCGGAGGTGCTCAGCTCCAGGTCCGGCCGCACCTCCATCTCGTCGAGGTCGACGTCGGGCTGGTAGAAGCGGTTGAAGAGCACCAGGCCATCGGCTCCGGCGTCGGCCAGGCGGCCCGCCATGTTGGCCATGGAGCTGAAGTAGGGGCCGACCTTCACCGCCAGCGGGATCGACACCGCATCCCTGACGGCCGCCACCAGGTCCAGGTAGCGGCTCTCCACGTCGGCGGACGACTGCTGGGGATCGGCCGCCACCAGGTACACGTTCAGTTCGAGGGCGTCGGCGCCGGCCTCTTCACAGAGGCGGGCGTACAGCGTCCAGCCGCCCCGCGACGTCCCGTTGAGGCTGGCGATGACCGGAATCCCCACCGCCTGCTTCGCTTCCTGGACATGGTCGAGGTAGCGGCGGGGACCGGTGTTGTAGTCGTTCATCTCCGGGAAGTAGCCGCCGGCGGCCTCTGCGAATCCCTCGGCTCCGAACTCCAGCGAATGATGCACCGCCATGGCTTCGTGCTCGATCTGCTCCTCGAACAGCGACGGCATGACCACCGCCGCCGCCCCCGCCGCCTCCAGCCGGCGCAGGGTGTCGAGGTTGCCGGTCAGCGGCGACGCCGACGGCACCAGCGGGTTGGTGAGCTGAAGACCGAGGTAGCGCGTGGTCAGATCGAAGGTCATGCCGGCACCTCCTCATCCTCCGGTTCCCCGGGCTCGGGCTCCTCGATCTCGTCCACGATCGGCACGGAGCGCTCCACGTCCACCATCTGGCTGTAGAGCCGCCACCGCTCGTCGATGTCCGCCTGCGCCTGCGCGATGAGCCGCGCCGACTCCGCCGGGTTGGCCCGCGCCAGCATCGCGAACCGGGCCTCCGACATGGCGAACTCGCGGAACGGCCGGCTCGGGGCGCGGCTGTCGAGATGGAACGGGTGGCCCTCGTCGTCGCTGGTGGGGGCGTAGCGGTACAGCGGCCAGTAACCGGTCTCAGCAGCCACCTTCTGATGCGCCATCTGGTCCGCCATGTCGAGACCGTGAGCGATGCACGGGCTGTAGGCGATGATCAGCGAAGGGCCGGGATGCGCCTCGGCCTCGGCGAACGCCTTCACCGTCTGGGTCATGTTGGCCCCCATCGCGATCTGCGCCACATAGACGTTGCCGTAGGC
>CAYGCW010000116.1:1620-7867 GCA_964348465.1 uncultured Acidimicrobiia bacterium
TCGGTGTCGAGCACCAGCACGTTGACGTCCCGCCCCGACGCCAGCACGTGGTCGAGGCCCCCGAACCCGATGTCGTAGGCCCAGCCGTCTCCGCCGACGATCCACACGCCCGTGCGCACCAGGCTGTCGGCGACCGCATCCAGCTCGGCGGCCTCCTCCCGGTCGATGTCCGCCAGCCGCTCCTTGAGCGCCGCAACCCGCTCGCGCTGCGCGGCGACGCCGGCCTCGTCCGACTGGCCGGCGTCGAGGATGGCTTCGGCGAGATCGGCGCCGATCTCGGCCCGCAGCCGGCCGATGAGCGTCTCCGCGGCGGTGCGCTGGTGGTCGAGGGCGAGCCGCATGCCGAGGCCGAACTCGGCGTTGTCCTCGAACAGCGAGTTGGACCAGGCGGGCCCGCGGCCGTCGGCGTTGACCGACCACGGGGTGGTGGGGAGGTTGCCACCGAAGATCGAGGAGCAGCCGGTGGCGTTGGCGACCACGATCCGGTCGCCGAAGAGCTGGGTGAGCAGCTTCAGGTAAGGCGTCTCGCCGCAGCCGGCACAGGCGCCCGAGTACTCGAAGAGCGGCTCCAGCATCTGCGAGCCCTTCACCGTGTCGACCTTGACCGCGGTGCGGTCGGCTTCGGGGATCTCCAGGAAGAAGTCGAAGTTGGCCCGCTCCCGTTCGAGGTGATCGAGCTTGGGCTCCATGTCGATGGCCTTGTGTGCCGCCACCTCCTTGCTCTTGGCAGGGCAGATCGCGACGCATACGCCGCACCCGGTGCAGTCGTCGGGCGCCACCTGGATCGTCACCAGCTTGCCCGGGTCCTTGCGGTCGGTCCACTCCTTCGAGAGGAAGCCGGCCGGGGCACCGGCGAGCCCTCCGGGCTCGAACACCTTCATCCTGATGGCGGCGTGCGGACAGACCAGCGCGCAGCGGGCGCAGTCGATGCAGATCTCCGGGTCCCAGATCGGGATCTCGGCCGCGATCGAGCGCTTCTCCCAGCGGGCGGTGCCGGTGGGGAAGGTGCCGTCGACCGGCATCGCGCTGACCGGCAGCAGGTCGCCCTCGCCGGCGATCATGCGCGCGGTGATCCGCTGAACGAAGTCGGGGGCGGCGGCCGGCACCGGAGGTCGCATGTCCACCCCGCTGGTGACGGCGCCGGGTACGCCGACCTCGGCGAGCGCCCCCAGCGCGCCGTCGACGGCGGCGTAGTTGCGCTGCAGGACCACCTCGCCCCGCTTGCCGTAGGTGGCCCGGACGGCGTCCTTGACCGCCGCGATCGCCTCCTCGGTGGGCAGGAGGTCGGTGAGTGCGAAGAAGCACGCCTGGAGGACGGTGTTGATCCGCCCGCCCAACCCTGCCTCCCGGGCGACGGCGTAGCCGTCGACCACGAAGAACCGCAGGTCCTTCTCGACGATGTGCCGCTGAGCCGAGGTCGGCAGCTTGTCCCACACTTCGTCCGGGCCGTACGGGCTGTTGAGCAGGAACGTCGCCCCGGGCGCCGCCAGCGCCAGTACGTCGCGCTGCTCCAGGAAGTCGAACTGGTGGCACGCCACGAAGCGGGCTCTCCGCACCAGGTACGTCGACTGGATCGGCCGGGGCGAGAACCTCAGGTGGGACACCGTCCAGGAACCCGACTTCTTCGAGTCGTACACGAAATAGCCCTGGGCGTGGAGATCGGTGTGGTCGCCGACGATCTTCACCGTGTTGCGGTTGGCGCCCACGGTGCCGTCGGCGCCCAGGCCGAAGAACACCGCCCGCAGCACGTCGTCGGGCTCCCGCCATCCGTCGAGGTCGAACGGGAGGCTGGTCCCCGACACGTCGTCGACGATGCCAACCGTGAAGTGGTTCTTGGGCTCGGCTGCTGCCAGGTTGTCGAAGACGGCGGCGGCCATCGCCGGGTCGAACTCCTTGGAGGCCAGGCCGTAACGCCCGCCTACCACCAGGGGCCGGTCCCCGGGCCCGGCGCCGGCCTCGTGCAGGGCGGTGACCACGTCTTGGTACAGCGGCTCGCCCGTCGCGCCGGGCTCCTTGGTGCGATCGAGCACGGCGATCCCGCGAACGGTGTCGGGAAGCGCCGCCAGGAACGCCTCGGCGGCAAAAGGACGGAACAGGCGGACAACGACCATGCCCACCCTCTCGCCGGCGGCGTTGAGGTGGTCCACGGCTTCGGCCACCGCCCCGGCCCCGGACCCCATCAGCACCAGGACCCGGTCGGCGTCGGGGGCGCCGTGATAGTCGAACAGGCGGTAGGTGCGGCCGGTGCGGCCGGCGAGGCCGTCCATGGCGTCCTGAACCGCGCCGGGCACGGCGGCGTAGAACGGGTTGACGGCCTCACGGGCCTGGAAGAACACGTCGGGGTTCTGGGCGGTCCCCCGCAGCACCGGCCGGTTGGGATTCAGCGACCGGCCCCGGTGCGCCCGCACTGCAGCGCCGTCGAGCAGCGCCCGGATGTCGTCGTCCGCCAGTGGCGTGATCCGCGCCACTTCGTGCGACGTGCGGAAGCCGTCGAAGAAGTGCACGAAGGGCACCCGCGTCGCCAGCGTCGCCGCGTGGGCGACCATCGCCATGTCCTGTGCCTCCTGGACGGAGGCCGACGCCAGCAGCGCGAACCCTGTGGGCCGCGCCGCCATCACGTCGCTGTGGTCCCCAAAGATGCTCAGAGCGTGGGTGGCGACGGTGCGGGCCGCCACGTGGATCACCGCCGGGCTCAGTTCGCCGGCGATCTTGTACATGTTGGGAATCATCAGGAGCAGGCCCTGGGACGCCGTGAAGGTGGTCGTCAGCGCCCCGGCCTGGAGGGCGCCGTGGACGGCGCCGGCGGCACCGCCCTCGGACTGCATCTCCACGACGTCGGGGACCGTGCCCCAGACGTTGCGCCGGCCCCGCTGCGCCCAGGCGTCGGCCAGCTCGCCCATCGGCGAGGCCGGCGTGATCGGGTAGATCGCTACGACCTCGCTCGCTGCGTAGGCGACGCGAGCCGCCGCCTCATTGCCGTCGATGGTGATCGAGTCCATGATTCCTTCCCGCGGCCGCATACCCGGCTGCCATGGTCCCAACAGGCACGTCCCGGACGTAGGTCCTATGGTCACGACCCACGTCGCGAAGGTCCCCGCCGCGGACCCGAAGAGTAGCCTCGAAGGCGATGGGGCTTGCCCCGGGCCGGAGGGCGAGGAGGGTCATGAGCACGCCGGGCGATGCCAGCCGCACCGGGCTCCGCGCAGCCGTGGTGGCGGCCACGGTCGTCGCTGCGCTCGGCATCACGCCGCTGGTCGTCGGCCAGTCACCTGCCGGCTGCAGGACCAACAACTGGGACATGGCGCTCACCGCGGCCCAGCGGGTAGCCGTCGACGGCACCCCGCTCGACTACACGATCACGGTCAGCAACGCGGGGGCCGGCGCCTGCGACGTCACCGGCGCCGACGTCGAGCTGACCCTTCCCGACGGCTCGACGCTGACGCTTGCGACCGGGACGGACTTCCCGGCCGGGGGAACACCGGTGATGTACAGGGCGCGCTATGCCGCCGACGAGGCCGAAGACGCCGTCGCCGGCCTGGCTGCGACGGAGGTGACGGCGGCAGGGAGGCTCGAGACCGAGGAGCCGCGGGACGTCACGATCACCGAGCGCCTCGAGATCCGCTTCGCCCATCCGGAGATCGCGGTGGACGCGGGCCCCGATCGGGCCGTCGCCGCCGACGCAACGGCCCGGCTCGAGGCGACGATTCGCAACACCGGCGACGTCGACCTGGAGAGGGTGGTGATCGACGACGCGGCCTACGACGAGTGCGACTCCATGCTCGAGACCCTCGCCGCCGGGGAAGAGGTGGTGGTGGACTGCACCGTGGCGCAGGTGACGGAGAGCGCCACCCGCGGCGTGACCGTCCGCGCCGCTGCGGCCGGCAACGTGGCGGCCGTCGTCGAAGCCGTCGACGAGGCGGCGGTGACGCTGCTGGCATCCGGCGTCGGCAGGATCGGCGACCTCGCCTGGTTCGACGGCGACGGCGACGGGCGCCAGGACCTTGGGGAGCGGGGCGCCGCCGGCGTCGAGGTGATCCTGTTCACGGCGTCGGGTGAGGAGGTGGCACGCACCGTCACCACCGACGCCGGGCTCTACTTGTTCCGGGAGGTGCCGGCCGGAGACTATCTGCTGGAGTTCACGCTCACCGGCGACCTCGCACCGGTGCCGGCCGGGAGGGGCGACGCCGAAGTGGACAGCGACATCGGTCCCGACGGCCGCACCCAAGTCTTCACCCTCGGGCCGGGGGCCGATGACCGGTCCCGCGACGCCGGCTTCCTGGCACCCGACGTGGAGATCCTTCCCGAAACCGGGCTCGGGACGGGACCGGCGGCGGCGGCAGGCGTGCTCTCGTTGCTGACCGGCGCCGGGCTGCTGGCGGTTTCCCGCCGGCGGCGCTGACGCTCAGACCGCCCCGATCGCCTCTGCGTACAACTCGACCGGATGGGCGATGCGGTACCCGGGTCCCAGGTGGCTGCGGAGCTGCATCTCGCATCCGGGGTTGGCCGAGGCGACGAGGCGGACGCTTGCCGCCCGCACCTGGTCGGCCTTGCGCCGGCCCAGATCGGCGGAGGTGTCGGGCCGCAGCAACGAGTAGATCCCGGCCGCACCGCAACAAAGGCCGGCAGGGTCGATCTCCACGACGTCGTAACCGGAGGCGCGCAGCACCGCCCGCGGCTCGGCGACGACCCGCTGGGCGTGGCGCAGGTGGCACGGGTCCTGGATGGCCACCGTCCGGCCCTTCGGCGGCACCGCCGGCAGCGAGCCGTCGTCGATCGCGGCCGCCACCACCTCGGTGACGTCGCGGGCGTCGACCCCGACGTCCTTGAGATGGGCGCCGCAGCCGGCGGCGTCGACAACCACGAGGTCGTAGCCGGCCAAGGCCTCGACGTTGCGGGCCGCGAGCGCATCGGCCTCGGCGGCGGCGCCGTCGTGAGCGGCCAGCGCTCCGCAGCACGTCTGCGCCGGCGGCGCCTCCACGTCCCACCCGGCCTGCCGCAGCACGGCGATGGTGGCGGTGTGCACCGGCGCGAACCACGGGTCCATCACACAGCCGGCGAACAGGGCGACCCGGCCCCGGCTGCGTCCCGGGGCCGGCCATCTTCCTCCGACCACGGTGCGGGGCAGGAGCGGCAGTTCCCGCAAACCACGCAGCCCGGCGCCGAGGGAGCCGGGCAGCCACCGCGGCGCCCCCAGGCGCTGCCCGAGAGCGGCGGCGACCGTCGCCAGCCGCACCGCGATCCTGCTGCCGAGCCCGCGCCTGCCCAGCGCGACGTGCCGCACGGCACGCGCCCCCGAGGGGCGCTGGGCGGCCACCTCGGCGCGTGCCCCCTCCATGGCCCTCCCGAACGGCACCAAGGAAGGGCACACGGCTTCGCAGGCCCGGCACTGAAGGCAGAAGCCCATCATCTCCTCGAAGGTCTCGTCCAAGGCGGCTAAGCCGTCTTGCACGGCCGCCATGGCAGTGAGCCGGCCCCGCGGCGATGCGGCCTCGTCGCCGGTGAGCCGGAAGGTCGGGCAGTAGGGCAGGCACAGCCCGCACTGGACGCAGGCGTCCAGCTCCCCCTTGCCGGGAGCGTGCAGGGTCACCCAGCCCATCAGATGCCGCCCGGCAGCCGGCCCGGGTTGCAGACTCCAACCGGGTCGAAGGCCTGCTTGACCCGGCGCTGGAGACCGGCCGACGGCTGCGGCGCCCCCCAGGGGTCGAACACTTCGCGGAAGGCGGCCGGCGCCTCGGCGACGACCAGGGCACCGCCCGCCGCCTCGGCCCAGCCCCGCAGGTCGTGGAGCTCGGCCACCTCGGCCGCGGCGCCGCCCATCCGCACCTCGCCAACACCGTGAGCCGCCTGGTAGCTCCAGCCGGCAGGGACCCGCCCCACCGCCGCCTGCGTGAGCCGCGCCGGCACCCGGGCCACCAGGAGGTGTTCCCCGGCGAGGGGCGCCGGCCAGTGCAGGCCGTCGCGAACCTCTCCGCCCAGAGCGGCCGCCTGCGCCTCCACCTCGGCCGGGGTGCCCGACAGGTACACGGCCGCCGCGCCGTCGACATCCAGCACCGCCAGCGGCCGGACGGCGGTCGCCAGCGCCCGGGCGGCGTCGTCCACTTCGACCGTCGCCGCGGCTCCGGCCTGCGGCCACAGCTTCAACGCCACCTGCCCGATCACGCCGAGCGCGCCGAGCGACCCGCACACCAGCCGGGGGATGTCGTACCCGGTGACGTTCTTGACCACCCGCCCGCCGGCCCGTACGACG
>CAYGCW010000117.1:0-201 GCA_964348465.1 uncultured Acidimicrobiia bacterium
CAGGGCGCCCCGCTCGCCCTACTCGGGCTCGCCACGTTGCCCGCCCGACGCCGGGCCGGCCTGGTGCGATCGCCGTGGGCGCGCGGTATGGCTCGCCACGTTGCCCGTAGTTGCCCGGGACCGGCCTGGTGCGATCGCCCTTACATTGGGGGCGCCCGTCGGATGCGATGCGCGCCACGGGTTTCCCAGGGCGCCCCGCTC
>CAYGCW010000117.1:302-765 GCA_964348465.1 uncultured Acidimicrobiia bacterium
TGGTGCGATCGCCGTGGCCGCGCGGTATGGCTCGCCACGTTGCCCACCCGACGCCGGACCGCCCTGGTGCGATCGCCCTTACATTGGGGGCGCCCGTCGGGTGCGATGCGCGCCACGGGTTTCCTAGGGCGCCCCGCTCGTCGTCACATTGGGGGCGCCGTCACCGGTCCGGGGGGACGCCACGGGTTCGCCAGGGCGCCCCGCTCGCCGTCACATTGGGGGCGCCGTCACGGGCCCAACGGGACGCCACGGGTTTCCCAGGGCGCCCCGCTCGCCCTACTCGGGCTCGCCACGTTGCCCGCCCGGCGTCAGACCGGCCTGGTGCGATCGACATCGTCGCGCTGCGGGCTCGCCACGTTGCCCGCCCCGCGTCAGACCGGCCTGGTGCGATCGCTCTCACATTGGGGGCGCCGTCACGGGTTGGGTGGGACGCTACGGGTTTCCTGCCGGAGGCCGGGGCCTC
>CAYGCW010000117.1:775-7843 GCA_964348465.1 uncultured Acidimicrobiia bacterium
CACGGTGCCCTCCTCGCGTCAGGCCGGCTCGACCGGGGTGATTCCTCAGGCTTTGCACTCGGCCCAGTTGGGGCCCACGGCGACGTCGACGAGCAGCGGGACCTTGAGCGGCACGACGCCTTCCATCACCCGCCGTATCGAGTCGCAGGCTTGATCCACTCTTGCCTCAGGCGCTTCGAACACCAGCTCGTCGTGGACCTGCACCAGCATCGTCGTGGGCTCGCCGGCCTCCTCCAGCTCGGCGTCGAGCACGACCATCGCCTTCTTGATGATGTCTGCGGCCGAGCCCTGGATCGGAGCGTTGAGTGCCATGCGCTCGCCCATCTGGCGGTCGCGGAAGCTGGTGCTGGCCAGCTCGGGAAGGTAGCGGCGCCGGCCGAGCAGCGTCGTCGTGTAGCCGGTGGAGCGGGCGTCGGCGACGATCCGCTGCATGAACTCCCGCACTTCGGGGAACTGGGCGAAGTAGGTGTCCATGTGCCGGCGGGCGTCCTCGGTGGAGATCTCCAGCCGCTGGGCCAGCCCGTAGGCCTCCATCCCGTAGAGCAGGCCGAAGTTGATGACCTTGGCCATCCGCCGCATCTCCGGCTCGACGTCGGAGGGTGCCACGCCGAAGACCCGGGCGGCGGTGGCCCGGTGGATGTCGGCATCCTCGGCGAACGCGTCCAGCAGGCCCGGGTCTTCGCTCATGTGGGCGAGGATGCGCAGCTCGATCTGGGAGTAGTCGGCTGCGATGAACTTCCACCCGGGCCGAGTCACGAACGCGCGGCGGATCGTGCGGCCCTCCTCGGAGCGCACAGGGATGTTCTGGAGGTTGGGCCCGTCGGACGAGAGCCTGCCGGTGGCGGCGGACATCTGGTTGAACCGGGCGTGGACGCGCTCGTCGGGACCGATCAGCGGCAGCAGGCCGTCGACGTACGTCGAGCGGATCTTCTCCATCTCGCGATAGCGCAGCAGCAGCTCGACCACCGGATGGGCGTCGACCAGCTTGGCGAGCACCGATGCGTCCGTCGACGGAGCGCCCTTCGGGGTCTTCTTGAGGACCGGCAGCTCGAGCCTGGTGAAGAGCACCTCACGCAGCTGCAGCGTCGAGTTCACGTTGAAGGGCTCGCCCGCCTCTTCGTAGATGGCGGCTTCGGTCTGTTCGAGCCGCTCCCGCAGGCTGCCGCCCAGACCCTCGAGGTAGTCGCGGTCGACGCCGATGCCGGCGTGCTCCATCTTCGCCAGCACCCGCACCAGCGGCAGCTCGACCTCCCGGTACAGCGCCGCGCCGCCCCGGGCCTCGATCTGTTCGGTGAGCGGCTGCCGGAGCCGGGCCGCCGCCACGGCCCGCCGCCCGGCCGCGTCGAGATCGGGCCCGCCGCCCTCGAAGTCGAGAGTTGCCTGGGCAGCGCCGGACTCGCCGTCTTCCGGAGGCGGCTCGACCTCCAGGCCCAGCACCCGGCTCGCCAGCACGCTGAGGTCGGGCGCCCGCTCCGCCGGGTTGATCACGTAGGCGGCCAGCGCCGTGTCGAAGTCCAGCCCGCGCAGGTCCAGGTCCAGGTCGAGCAGGCCCCGCACCAGCGGCTTGGCGTCGTGGATGACCTTCGGCACTGTCGCATCGCCGAGCGCCGGCGCCAGGGCGTCGAGCTCCGCAGCGGGAACGAACACCGCCTGCTCGTCCCCGGCGGCGACCATCAGACCCGCCAGCTCGCCCTCGTCCCACACCGGCTCGAGCGCCAGCCCGTCCCCGGCGAGCCGCGCGATCCGGGTCGGGTCGGTCTCGGTGGCGGTCTCCACCTCGAGCACTTCTCCGACGGGGACGTCGGCACCGCCGCCGACCTCGTTGAGACGCGGCCACAGCGTCCGGAACGCCAAGGCGTCGAACAGCTCCCGCACCTCGCTGGGGTCCCAGGCGGCCGGCCGCAGCTCCTCGGGGTCGACGTCCACGTCCACGTCGCGCCGGAGAGTGATCAGATCCCTGTTCAGGAACACCTGCTCTTTCGCCTCGGCCAGGTTTTCCTGCAGTTTCGGCGTCTGATCGTCGAGGTGGTCGTAGATGCCCTCGAGGCTCTCGTGCGCCTGGAGCAGGCGCGTCGCGGTCTTCTCCCCAACACCGGGCACCCCGGGCAGATTGTCGGACGTGTCGCCTCGCAGCGCGGCGTAGTCCGGGTAACGCGCCGGCCGGACCCCGTAGCGCTCCTCCACATACGAGCCGTCGGCGATGATCGTGTCGCTGATTCCCCGCCTCGTATAGAGGACCTTGACGTCGCGGTCGATGAGCTGGAAGGCGTCCCGGTCGCCGGTGACGACGAGCACCTCCCACCCTTCGGCTGCCGCCCGGTCTGCGATCGTGGCGATGACGTCATCGGCCTCCACCCCGGCGATCTCGAACTGGCGGATGTTCAGCTTCTCGGCGACCTCCTTGATCAAGGGCACTTGGCTCCGGAACAGGTCCGGCGCCGCCGACCGCTGCGCCTTGTACTCGGGGTAGCGCTCCGACCTGAAGGTCTTGGCAGGGGTATCCCAGGCCACCGCCAGGGCGTCGGGCCTCTCATCGCCGAGCAGCTTGATGAGCATGGACGTGAACCCGAACACGGCGTTGGTGACCTGGCCGGCCGGCGTCATGAGGTCGGCGGGGAGCGCGTAGAACGCCCGGTAGGCGAGGCTGTGGCCGTCGAGCAGGGCGAGTTTCGGCACGCCGCCCATTCTGGCCCGCCCCCCGGTGAGGCGCGCCGGCGTCGCCTCCCCGGCGAGGGTCGCCGCAGGAGCCGGGTGACGGGCGTGTGGTGTCGGGGGCCTGATACGACCGGCCGCAGCGGGCCTCAGCCGAGGCGCTCGATGAGGCGGTCCCGCTTCTCGACCAGCTTCTCCCTGCGCCGGCGCAGGTTCTCCAGTACGGCCTCGAATCGGGCGACGTCGCCACCGGTCTCCCGGGCGTCGGCCCGGTCGAGCGGGTGGTCCGACACCACGGCGTCGCGGTAGGCATCGTCGTGGAGGTGGCGGTGGAACGCCAATTCCTCGGCGACCTGGTGCTCCTCGGCGGCGAGCGCGGCGATCTCGTCGTTGAGGCGGAAGATGCGCTTCTCGAGGCGTCCCATCGCTAACCGTCGAAGACCAGGCGGACCGGCGTGCCGCGCACGTTCACCTCCCAGGTCGTGCGGTCGTGCACGCCCGGGGCCGAGTACGTGTACTGCACCTCCCACCAGCACCCGCCGGCGTCGAAGTCGCAGTCGTAGTCGTTCGGGACGTCGAACGTGAAGTCGAGCCAGTCACCGTTGAACACCGATCCGCGGCCCGACGCCGACTGCACCCAGCACCGCGAGCCGCGGAACGTGCCGCTCGGCGTGACCGGGCCGCTCACCCCGCCGAACGCCCTGCGCACCGTATAGGTGCAGGGCAGGCCGGCGGCCTTGCCTTGGAAGCTCACGAACGCGTTGCCCGCTGCCTCCCCGGGATCGAAGAGGCTGACGGTGAGCTTGCGGCCCGCATACGACGGGGGCACCTTGGCGAGCTTGAACTGCGGCGAGCTCGACGGCTGGTTGGTGCGCAGCGACATGCGGCCGATGCCGTAGACCGCCGGCCGGCCCACGTCCGTGCTCGCCCGGATCGAGAACCCGTTGGCGGCGTGGCCCACTGCGCCGTCGACGAACACCCTGAGCACGTAGATGCCGGCCCGCACCCCTCCGATCGTGCAGAGTGGCTCAGCCCGGAAGCTGGTCGGGCTCCCCGGATCGAACGGGCCGGCCCCGGCCGCAGGAGCGAACGAGCGGCCACACAGCACCTGGGTGTTGTCCACCGGGTTCGCCGGAGTGGCGTCCGGAGCCAGCAGCTGGAAATGGGTGGTCATCTCGCCGCTCGCGACCCATTTCTGGTCGCCGGCACCGATCTGCTCGGTGGTGTTGCCGCCCCAGAAGACCGGGTCGAACAACTCGACCGTGAGCACCGAGGCGCCGCCCGGAACGTCGACGGCGTAGAAGTTGCCGCGGCTCTCGTACTCGCCGTTGGTGCTCTGGCAGCCGGTTGCCGACACCGAGAGCAGGCACCTGGTCGTGTAGGGGTCGCCCTGCTCCTTGGCCGTGTGGATGCCGTTGATCGCGACCCAGAGCCCCGGGTTGGTGCCACCCCAAGTCGACGGGTCCGCCGGGTCGATGCAGCCCGGTACCGGCGCGGCCGGGTCGCACCCCGCCCCGCTCGGGAACGCCCCCAGTTCGGGCTGGTCGGAGCCGAGCTGCAGCGGCGGGAGGAACTCGGCGGTCGCCGACCGGGTGAGCCGCAGGGTGTCGACGCCGAAGATCCTGAAGAAGAACGTGTCGAAGCGCCTGGTCACGTCGACCTTGATGCGGTTGGGAACCAGGTTGCCGCTCTTCGTGAACACTTGTTGCGGCTCGACCTCGGCAGCGTCGTAGCCGTTCTGGTCCGCCACCCGCAGCGCCGTTGCGTAGGCGCTGCTCGCCTCCCACACGCCACTGTCCGGCGGCAGATCCACGACGGCGGCCAGGGCGGCGGCGTCGGCGGCGCGCTGCATACGCTCGCCGTTGAGATAGGCCCAGCCCAGATCGACCGCGAAGGCGGCGAACCCGACCAGCGCCAGCACCGAAACGACGACCAGCGGCAGCACCGCCCCGCAGTCCCGATCGGCCCGGTGATCGCTCATCGGTCAGAACTCCTGGGGCTCGAGGCGCATGACGGCGTCGTCGGCCCAGTCGCCGTCCGGCAGGCCGAGGATGCCCGTGAGCCAGCTGTGCGTGAAGTTCACCCGCACCCCCAGGGTGTCGAGACTCCCCAGGGCCACGTTGCGGCTGCCGCTCGGCCACGGGACCCCTCCTCCGGGGCACGGGTTCCAGCCGCAGCCGCCGTCGACGCGGTCGTAGACGTTCGTGCGAGCCGGATCGCGCTGGCCGGCAGGCGTCAGCGCATAGACCCACACCGACGAGACGGCGCTGAAGTCGGCTGCCGACATCGCCGTCTCGACGGCGTCGAGGATCGCGGCGTCGGCACCGGCGGCGTTGCCGGCGGCGCTGCCGACCCGCGCTCCCGACCGGCTCGCCGACGTCACCGTCAACCAGTCGCGGAATGCAAGCCCCAGTTCCGCAGTACCGAGCAGCAGGAGCGCCAGGATCGGCGCGACCAGCACGAACTCCACCAGAGCCGCCCCCCGATCGCGGCCCTGACGCCTGAGGCGCGAGAAGAGGGTCATGTCCGGATCACCCTACCCCGGCCGGGGAGGGGCGAACTGCCTTCGCGGCGCCCCACCCGGGTAGCATTGGCGGTCTGCCGGGGTGGCGGAATGGTAGACGCGACGGACTCAAAATCCGTTGGGCGAAAGCCCGTGAGGGTTCGAGTCCCTCCCCCGGTACGCGCCGGATCTCCCCCCGCCCGCGGGGGGAGCGTTCCGGCATGGCGGGGCCGAGAGCTATGCGGAGGTGGGCCGCCGCACACGAGCACCGCCGCTGATCCAACGTCGCAACCGCAGCCTCGATCCGGCGTGCCGGTACTCACCCCCGCCGGACGGCAGCCGCCAGCGCCGACACCGCCTCGGAGAGGGAGGCGGCGGCGTCGACGGAGCCCGCCGCCTCGAGGACGCGCCGCACGAGCGCGGAACCCACGATCACGCCGTCCCCGAGGCGCGCTGCGGCCGCCGCCTGCTCCGGCGTCGAGATCCCGACGCCCAGCACCACGGGCCGGTCGGTGACCGCCCTGACCCGCTCCACGAGGCCGGAGACGTGTCCGCTCCCCGCCGTCCGCTCGCCGGTGACTCCCATGTCGGCCACCGCGTACACGAACACCGGATCGGCCGCGGCGATCCGACCCAGCCGCTCAGGCGTCGTGGTCGGCGCTGCGAAGAGCGCCAGCCCGACGCCCTCCGCCGCCAAGGCTTCGGCGACGGGGCCTGCCTCGTCGAAAGGGAGATCGGCCACGATCACCGCCGATACCCCGGCCGCCGCCACCCGCCCCGCGAACTCAACGGGCCCGGAGGCCAGCACCGGGTTGACGTACGTCATGACCGCCACCGGCTTGCCCGTGGCGGCGACGACCCGGGACGCCACGTCGAGGCCGACCGTCAGAGAGGTGCCGGCCGCCAGGGCCCGGGACGCCGCCTCTTGGATCACTGGGCCGTCCATGAGCGGGTCCGAGTAGGGGATCCCGACCTCGAAGGCGTCGGCTCCGGCTTCCGCCATCGCGGTGAACAGCTCCACGGACACCTGCGGAGACGGCAGGCCGGCGGTGAGGTACGGCATCAACGCCGCCGTGCGCCGGGCACGGCACGCGGTGAAGAGGTCGTCGAAGCGCTCAGCTCCCACGGGCCGCCGCCACCTGCTCGACGTCCTTGTCGCCCCTTCCCGAGAGGTTGAGGACCACGGTCTTGCCCGCCAGCCCGGCCGCCTCGCGGACGATCCACGCCAGCCCGTGGGCGGGCTCGAGGGCCGGGATGATGCCCTCGGTACGAGCCAGCAGGTCGAGGGCATCGAGGGCCTCGTCGTCGGTGACGGCGGCGTAGCGGGCGATGCCTTCCTCCTTGAAGTACGCATGCTCCGGGCCCACCCCCGGGTAGTCGAGGCCGGCCGAGATCGAGTGTGCCTCCTGCACCTGGCCCTCCTCGTCCTGGAGCAGGTAGGTGAGGGCGCCGTGGAGGACACCGGGCGAGCCGGCCACCAGCGACGCCCCGTGCTCGCCGGACTCGATGCCGTGCCCGGCCGCCTCGATCCCGACCAGATCGATGCCGCGCCCGGCCAGCGGGTAGAAGACGCCCATGCTGTTCGACCCACCGCCGACGCAGGCCACGACCACGTCGGGAACCTCCCCGCCGAGCTGGACGAGCAGCTCGTCCCCGATGACCCGCTGGAGCTCGCGGACCATCCACGGGAACGGGTGGGGCCCCACGACCGAGCCGATGATGTAATGGGTGCGCTCGACCGTGCCCACCCAGTCGCGCATCGCCTCGCTCACGGCGTCCTTCAGCGTGGCGGCGCCCGACGTGACCGACACCACGTCGGCGCC
Source organism: uncultured Acidimicrobiia bacterium (assembly GCA_964348465.1). Lineage (GTDB taxonomy): Bacteria > Actinomycetota > Acidimicrobiia > Spongiisociales > JAOTWH01 > CAYGCW01. Next base: position 7,754 of record CAYGCW010000117.1, read on the forward strand.
CAGCATCCGCATCCGATGCACGTTGAGCGCCTGGCGTTCGATGTCCTTGGCGCCCATGTAGACCACGCACTCCTGGCCGAGAAGCGCACA
>CAYGCW010000118.1:0-2954 GCA_964348465.1 uncultured Acidimicrobiia bacterium
GTACTGGAGCACCGTCGGGCTGGCCGGCCGGCGGGCTTCGATGCTCGGCCTGCCCGCCGACACCGAGCTCTTCGGGAGAGACCTGGCCTCCGGCCGGTGGTTCACGGCACAGGAGGGAGACGCTCGGGCCCGCGTCGCGGTCCTCGGGTCACCGCTGGCCGCTCTCACCGGCCTCGACGTCGGTGACGTGGTCGAGGTCGAGACGCCGGCCGGGGTCGACACAGTCGAGATCATCGGCATCGACCGCAACATGCTCAGCGACGGCAAGATCCTCTACCTGCCGATCGAGACGCAATTCGATCTCGACCTGCGGACCGTACCCAACTGGTACTGGGTGCGCACCGACAGTCCCGACGAAGCGTTCGTCGACGAGGTAGCGGCCGACATCGGAGACAACCTGGCCGTCGCCGGATTCCCGCACAGCATCGAGGTGTCCTACGTGGAAGCGCGGGCCGCGCGCGCCGAGGAGCGGCTGATCCTCGGCATCGTGGCCGCGCTCGGCGTGCCCATCGCGCTCATCGGGATGATCGGCCTCGCCAGCGCCATGACGATCAGGGTGCTCGAACGCACCCGGGAGATCGGGATCCTGCGCTCGCTCGGCGCCCGCGGCCGCGACGTGCGACGGCTGATACGGGCCGAGGCGCTGGCGATCGCAGTGGTGGGGTGGCTGCTGGCGCTGCCCCTGGGCCTGGCGGCCGGCCGGGCGATGCTGTGGGTCATCGGCCGGGCGTTTCACACGTCGTTCGGGTTCGTGGTGCCCTACTGGGCTGCGCCCCCGGCGCTGCTGGGTTCGCTGCTGCTGGCGGCCCTGGTCGTGCGCCGTCCGGCCCGCCGGGCGATCCGCCTCAGCCCCGGTACGGCGTTGCGCTACGAATGAGGTGCGACGTCGGTGGCTTCCGGCCGCGTGGATCCGGCACGTCCAACGGCTGGGGGCAGGCCTGCGTGCCCCGGAGGGAAGGTTGCTCCGGTTTGTGACTTCCGCCTCTCCCCGCGAACCGAAGAACGGAGCACCTTGTGAACAGGGTGCGACGACGCCGGGCGAGTTCTGGGGGCACCCTGGGGGAGGTGATGGGAATGAGGAGATCTGCGGTCGTTCTGGCGGTCTCGACGTTCGCGTTGGTGTTGGCCACGGTTCCTGCGCTGGCCGGTCCACCGGTGGAGGCCTCCGGGACTTGGGACTACGCGCTCACTGCGCCGCCGGAGTTCAGGCTTGCCGGCCCGAACGTGTTCATCTACGGCCAGGACCGCGGCGAGTGGGGCGGCACCTTCGACGGATTCACAGAGGAGGAGTTCGTCGTCGTCTGCCATGCCAAGGCAGGCTTCAGCTTCTACAAAGGTGAGATGACGTTCCACGGGACGGTGCTGGACGAAGACGGTGTTCCGCAAGCGGGCTCCATGGTCATCAAGACCAATGGCAAGCAGTTCTCGGATACTTGCGATCCGAGTCCTGCGGAATGGGAAGGGCATTGGGTGATCATCGGTGGCACCGGAGGCCTCGCCGGTGTTCACGGCCACGGCACGTTCCATGGTCCCAGCTTCAGCTTGATCTACGAAGGGCAGGTCCACTTCAGCTAGCACGACAGGCGAGCCCGGCGGGCGGGGTCCGGGTACTCCCGTTCCGCAGGCCGGGTGGCCGAATCGGGTGCGACACGGCTGGCCGACCTGGAGCGTGGGGACGTCCGACTCTGGCCTCCGGAGCGGAGCGGCGGCAAGCTGGCCGTGTGAATCGACGCCACGCAGCCGCCGCCGTGCTGGCCGTCGTGCTGACCGCGTGCGGTGGCGCCCCGGAGGTGCCGCACACGATCGCAGGGCACTCCGACGCGTACTGCGCCACCTGCCACCGGGACGGAACGGATGGGGCCTCGGTGACGCCGCACGCCGACCGCAGCGGCTGCGTCACCTGCCACACCCCTCGCGGCGACGCGGCAGGCAGCCTGCCGGGACGCTAACCGCCGAGCGCGCTCCCACAGAAGGGGCAGGCGGCGATGTCCGCGGCCCGGTGGCGCCCACACTCCGAGCAGGCGACGTACCCCTCCGGCGCCGGTGTCGGCAGCCCGATCGCTCCATCCTCTCTCCGGGGCGGGAGCGGCGGCGGCGCGGGAACGCCCGGCGCCGCCGGGCCGGGAGCAGCGTACGGAGGCCCAGGAAGCGGGGGCGCCGGCGCCGGCTCTCCCGGGCGCAGGCCATCGGCGATGCGGTGCAGGTCGAGCCCTTCCTTGCGCACGCGCAGGTCGTAGTAGATGACGGTCTGCACTGCGGCCCAGAACGGGTACACGACGAAGTTGATGGCCACGCCGACGATCGTCGCCAGCGCCAGCACTACTGCGGCGTCGTCGATCGCCAGCACGCCGACGAGGAGCAGTGACAGGCCCAGCTGCACTGCGAACAGCACGATGAACGCCACGATCAAGGCGCCGAAGGTCGGCCACCACCGGCCGCGCACCAGCCGGAACGAGCGGGACAACGCGGCCACTCCCCGCTCGTCCTCCACCACGAGCGCCGGGATCACCACCGACCACGCCACCAGCAGCCAGATGAGAAGCGGGATGGCGGCCAGCAACACGATCGGACCGAGGGCCTGCGCCAGCAGGAACAGCGCCAGGGCGGTCCCGACCCACGCGGCCAGGAGCAAGACGAAGAGCCAGATGACCGCACCGAGCCGCCCCAGACCGAACCGGAGCGTCTCGGGCCACGGCACGAAGGTCATGTCGGCGTAGGCCGCCGCCAGGTGGCGCACCATCGCGACGATGACCACCGCGGTCGCCAACAGGCTGCCGAGCACCAGCATGAAGTCGATCAGAGAGGCGACCCCCTCGGCGGCGTCCGTGGAGTACACCGGGCGTGGCTGGCCATCGACGAGGACGAGGTCGTCGGCCATGATGAAGAGGACCAGCGGCTGCAGGACGGCCCACGGCAGCCAGGTCGCCGCCAGGATCGTGGCGATCTCTTTGAAA
>CAYGCW010000118.1:2964-7831 GCA_964348465.1 uncultured Acidimicrobiia bacterium
CCCGGCGGGACTCATTGCACCCTGAATGTCCACGTGAACGACCCCTGGTCCGGCAGGCCCACCGACCGGTCCCACGAGATCGAAACGCGGTGCTCGCCCGGCGCCCAGGCCTCCAGCGCCCGCCCGGGGCCGGGCGCCCAGGTGAAGCGGCCGGTCGGCTCGACGAACCCCAGCTCGGAGTCGGGGACGCGCACCCCGTCCACCTCGAGCGCGATCACGTAGCCGGCCTCCATGACGATCTCGAGCCCGGCCTGCGGCAGGACGGCGCTGTTGGGAGCCGGTTCGACCGACACCACCGCCGCCGGGAGCCCGCCTTCGCGACCTCGCGGGTTGAAGACGATTGCCAGGGCCACGACGGCGCCCAGCAGGAGCGCCAGTCCCGCCATCACCAGCCGGTACGTGCTCCGATCCACGGTTCTCCCTCAGCGGCTTCGTCGGAGCGGCGATCATACGACCGGCGGCAGCCGCCTCCGGCCGGCTAGTAGCGTTGCGGCGATGCGCCTCAACCCCACCCTCGAGGCCCTCGGCGCCTACCCGATCGCAGCACTCCAGGACCGCGCCCGGGCGATGCGGGCGGCCGGTGAGCCGCTCATCGACTTCTCGATCGGGGACCCGCGTGAGCCCACCCCCGAGTTCATCAAGGCGGCGCTGCGGGCCGCGGTCCCGGACATCTCGCAGTATCCGACCACGGCCGGCCTCGCGACGCTGCGGGAGGCGTTCGCCGCCTACCTGCGTCGCCGCTTCGGCGTGGACGTGGACCCGGAGACCCAGATGATCCCCACCTCCGGGTCCAAGGAGGCCATCTTCTCCACCCCGCTGGCGTTCGTCGACGCGGCGGCCGGCGACGAGGTCGTGTACGGCTCGCCCGGCTATCCGATCTACGAGCGCGGCGCCCGGCTGGCGGGCGCGTCGACCCGCCCGGTGCGGTTGACAGACGATTTCGTGCTGAGGGCGGCCGACGTGCCGGCGGACGCCTGGGAGCGAGCGCGGCTCCTCTGGGTCTGCTCGCCCCACAACCCCACCGGAGCCGTCACCTCGGCGGCCGACTACGCCGAATTGCTGGACCGCTGCCGCGCCGCGGAGACGCTGCTGCTGGCCGACGAGTGCTACGTGGATCTCTACGAGGACGATCCCCCGCCCTCGGTGCTCCAGGTTGCCGGGCCGGGCGCCAGGGGCGCTCTCACCTACTACTCCTGCTCGAAGCGCTCCGGGATGACCGGGTACCGGTCGGGGATGGTGGTCGGCGACGCCGGCGGCATCGCGGCGCTCCGCAGCCTCCGCACGTCGGTGGGCACTGCGCCGGCCGAGTTCGTGCAGCAGGCCGCGACCGCGGCGTGGGCCGACGACGCCCATGCCAAGGAGCGCCGCGAGATCTTCGCCGCCAAGCGGGCCGTGCTCCGGGAGGCCTTCACGGCCACGGGCCACGAGGTGGTCGCTTCCCGCGCCGGCCTCTACATGTGGGTGCCCGTAGGCGACGATCTGGCGACCGCCGCCCGGCTCCTCGACGCCGGGGTGGTAGTTTCCCCTGGCCGCGCGTTCGGCCCGGGCGGAGAGGGGTACCTGAGGCTGGCGCTGGTTCCGACCGTCGACGAGTGCCGAGCCGCCGTGGAGGTGCTGGAGCGATGCCTGACGACCGCAGCCTGATCGAGGCGGCATACGCCGACCTGGGCCTGCTCGACCAAGCCCGACCCGCCGTCGAGCGCACGATCGCCGCACTGGACGCCGGCGAGCTGCGGGTGGCGGAGAAGGTCGACGGCGAGTGGGTCGTCAACGCCTGGGTCAAGGAGGCGATCCTGCTCTACTTCCGCGTCGCCCCGCTCGCCACCGTCGCGGCCGGTCCATTCGAGTACCACGACCGGATCCCCACCAAGAAGAACCTCGCAGCCGCCGGAGTGCGAGTGGTGCCGCCGGGCACCGTTCGCTACGGCGCCTTCTGCGAGCCGGGAGTGGTGGTGATGCCCGGCTACGTGAACATCGGAGCCTACGTCGGGGCGGGAACGATGGTCGACACGTGGGCGACGGTGGGGTCCTGTGCCCAGATCGGCAGGGACGTGCACCTGTCGGGCGGGGTCGGCATCGGCGGCGTTCTCGAACCGCCCGGTGCCCGGCCGGTCATCATCGAGGACGGGGCGTTCATCGGCAGCCGCAGCGCCGTCACCGAGGGCGTGGTCGTCGAGGAGAACGCGGTGCTGGCGGCGCACGTCTCGCTGTCGGCAAGCGTCCCGGTGATCGACGTCACGGGTCTCGAGCCCGTCGAGTACCGCGGCCGCGTACCGGCCGGAGCCGTGGTCGTCCCCGGCAGCAGGCGCAAAGAGTTCCCGGCCGGCACCTACGAGATGAACTGCGGGCTGATCATCGGCCACCGATCGGCCTCTACCGACCGCCGCACTTCGCTCAACGAGGCGCTCCGAGTGTTCGACGTCCAGGTATGAGAGACCTCACCACCACCCTCGGCGAGCTGGTCGCCACGCCTTCGGTAGTCGGCGACGAGGGGCGCCTGTGCACCCAGATCGCCGAGCGCATGATGGAGACCTGGAGCCGCGACGGCGTCGAGCGGATCGGCAACGCCCTGCTGGTCGGCAAACGGACCGGGCGGCCGCTGCTCACTCTCTACGGCCACATCGACACCGTGCCCGAGCAGGGGAACGGCGCGGTGCGGATCGAGGACGACCTGCTCTACGGCCTGGGGTCCTCGGACATGAAGGGCGGGGTGGCGGTGATGATCCACCTGCTGGAGGACGCCGCCATCCGCGGCGGCCCGTATGACGTGGTCGGCGTCTTCTACGACCGCGAGGAGGGTCCCGCCAGCGAAAACGGCCTCGTCGACGTGCTGGACCGGGCGCCGTGGCTCGGCGACGCCGAGTTCGCGGTCGTGCTCGAACCGACCGACCTCGAGCTCCAACTCGGCTGCCAGGGGGTGATCAATGCCACCGCGGTGTTCGAGGGGGCCGCCGCCCACAGCGCCCGACCTTGGCTCGGCGAGAACGCAGTCACCAAGGCAGGTGACTGGCTGGCGCGGCTGCACCGCCTGGAGCCCAATTCGGTGACGGTCGGCGGGCTGGAGTTCCGCGAGGTCGTGACCGTCACCAAAGCTGCAGGCGGTATCGCCACCAACGTGATCCCGGCGCGCTTCGACGTGAACGTGAACTACCGCTTCCCCCCCAACCTGGACCTGGCGGCGGCCGAAGCACGGGTCAGAGAGCTGGCCGCCGGATCCGACCGGCTGGAGATCGTCGATCGGGCCCCGGCGGCTGCGGTACCCGAGGGAAACCCGCACCTGGCGCGGCTGGCGGCCGTGTCCGGAGCGCCGTACACCGCCAAGCAGGCCTGGACGGACGTGGCCCGACTGACCGAGCGCGGCGTCCCGGCCCTCAACTACGGGCCCGGCCACACCGCTCTGGCCCACCAGCCCGGCGAGTACATCACGCTCGACAACCTGTACGTCGCTTACCGGGCGCTGCGGGAGTTCCTGACGACGTGAGCGCTCCCCCGCCGGTGCGGGCACGCGCAGCCGGCGTGATCGGCGCGGCACTGCTGGCCTTGGGCATCGCCGCCGGCCCGGCCGCCGGCGCCGAGGTCGACGCCGCCGCCTTCGCCGAGCTGGCCGCCCGGGCCGCCGCCGGCGACCCGGCTGCTCTCGACGACCTGCTCGACGTCGACGCGGTCGATGGCCGGCCGGTGGACGCCGCCGGGCTGGTCGGTCCCGACGACCAGGGCCGGCCCGGGCGGCTGCGAGCCCTGGCCGCCGGGCCCGAGTCCTCCCCTCCCGATGCAGAGGCCGCCCGGGCGGCCGCCGCGGCGATCCTCGCCGAGCGGCGCTTCGGGGGACCCGGCGTCATCGGCGGGACTCGCAGCCTGTGGGCCCGCCTCGTGGACCTCCTGGACGACATGGCTCGCCGGATCTTCCTCGGAACCGCAGGCGACTCGTCGCTCCTGCTGCTCACCGCCATCGCGGTCGTGGTGGCGAGCGCCATCATCGGCTACCGACTGGCGCGGCGGCACGGCCGGGCCGGCGAGCGCACGGCGCGCCCCGGAGACCATCACGCCCCGGTCGCCGCAGCACAGCCGTCGGCGCTCGAGGATGCGGCCGAGCAGGCCGAGCGCGCCGGTGACTACGTCGCCGCCATCCGCCTGCGTTTCCAGGCCGGCCTGCTGCGGCTCGACCGGCGCGGGCTGGTGCGGCTCGATCCTGCCTTGACGACGGGCCGGCTGGCCCGCATCGTCGCTGCCCCCGGAATCGACGGCGTGACCCGGCAGTTCGACGAGGTGGTCTACGGGGGACGGCCGGCCACCGCCACAGACGCGACGGCCGCCCGGTCGGGCTGGGAGCAGGTGCTGGCGCGCCGCCGCGCCGGAGCGGAAGCGCCGTGAGCCGCTGGCTGGCCATCGCCGGGGTGGTTGTGGTCCTGACGGCGCTGACGCTGGCGGTCCCGACGAGCGCAGAGCCGGTGGACGGACCTGCAGGCTCGTCCTACGTCACCGAGCGGCGGGGAGCAGCGGCCTATCACGCCCTGCTGGCGGCTTCGGGCTACGAGGTGGAGCGGCTCCGCCGGCCGGTACGAGAAGCGCGGCTGCAGCCCGGCGACACCATCGTCGTGCTCGAGCCCGGCTCCCTGCCGCGCGCCGAGGCGGCCGCCATCGCCCGATTCGTCGCCGGCGGGGGCCGCGCCGTGCTGGCAGGGCGGGGCGGCATCCTGGCGCTCGGCGAGTACCTCGCCGTCCCGCCCCGTTGGGGACCCGACGGCGGCGGGACGGCCGTTCCGGTGGCGCCGGCTCCCGAAGTGGCCGGCGTCGCCGAGGTCGCCGCAACCGGAACGGGCAGCTGGGTGGAGACGGGCGAGGCGGTGCCGCTCTTGGCGAGCGAACA
>CAYGCW010000119.1:0-7826 GCA_964348465.1 uncultured Acidimicrobiia bacterium
TCAAGTCCGCCCGGAAGCGCCCAGTCGGCCGAGATGCAGGTCGCTACACTGCAAAGGCGGCTCTTGGAACGCTCCAAGATGGTGGAAAGATAACCTCTGCTGGCCGGGCTGGCAACCGTTCCGGGGGCCCACGGGTGGCGGGGGGCCAAGCTGAGGCGCCCTCGTGGGTGTCGGGAGGTCGGCATGCAACTGGGTCTCGTGGGTGCGGGGCGAATAGGAGCGAACCACGCAAGCATCCTCGGCGAACTGGGTGCCGCGGACGCGCTGCTGGTGGCCGACGCCGTTCCCGAACGCGCCGCCGAGGTGGCCGCCGGGCTGCCCGCGGCCCGCGCGGTCGGCGACGACGAGCTGTTCGCCTCCGCCGACGGCGTCCTGATCGCCACCTCCACCGACACGCATGCGGCGCTGCTGCACCGGGCCGCGGCCGCCGGGATCCCGGCTTTCTGCGAGAAGCCGATCGCGCTCGACCTGGAGAGCACGCGGGCCGCCGTGGCCGCGATCGAGGAGGCCGGCATCATCGTGCAGATGGGGTTCCAGCGCCGGTACGATCCGGCGATGCGGGCGATCAGGGACCGCGTAGCCGCCGGGAAGGTGGGCACGCCCTACCTGGTCCGGTCGCAGACCCACGACCCGGAGCCGCCGCCGCTGGACTACATCCCCCTGTCGGGCGGCATCTTCAGAGACTGCCTCATCCACGACATCGACGTGGTTCGCTACGTCACCGGTCAGGAGGTGGTCGCCGTGCAGTCGGCAGGCGCCGTTCTCGGGTTCCCCGCGATCGGCGAGCTCGGCGACGTCGACACCGCAGTGGCGGTCCTGGAGTTGTCCGCCGGCACGATCGCTCAGCTCTCGGCATTGCGCCACGACCCGGTCGGCTACGACGTGCGGCTCGAAGTCTTCGGCGCCAGGGACAGCCTGGCCGCCGGGTGGGGTGCCCGCACGCCCATCCGGTCCACCGAGCCGGGCGTCGCCGGGCCGGATGATCCGATCACGACGTTCTGGGAGCGGTTCGATGCCGCCTACCGCGCCGAGCTGGAGGCCTTCGTCGGGGTGGTGCGCGGTGACGTGACACCGCTCTCCACTCATCAGGACGCATTCGAGGATCTGCGGGTCGCGGTGGCCTGCGACATCGCTCTCGCCGAGCGGAGACGCGTCGAGCTGGAGGAGATCTCATGACCGACCTGATGAGCCGCGTTGCCGGGGCGCCGATCACCTGGGGCGTCGACGGCTCCCCGGGTTGGGGTCACCTCATGGACCGCGACCGGGTGATGTCCGAGATGGTGGAGACCGGGTTGGCGGCGACCGAGCTGGGGCCGGACGGCTACCTGCCCACCGACGCCGACGAGCTGGCCGAATTCGTCGGCGGCTACGGTCTCTCGGTGGTCGGCGGGTTCGTCCCGGCGCTGTTGTACCGGCCCGATCGCATCGATGCCGAGCTGGCCTACGTGTCCCGCGCTTCCCGGCAGCTCGCCGTCGCCGGATCCCTGGTCCTGGTGCTGGGACCGTCGTCGCACCACGACGGCTACGACCGCCAGGTCGACATGGACGACGCCGAGTGGCGAGTCTTCCTCGACAACCTCCGCCGGCTCGAGGACATCGTCGGCGGGGAGGGCCTGACCACGGCGCTGCATCCCCATTGGGGGATGGCGATCGAGAACGGCGCCCACGTCGAGCGGCTGCTGGAGTCGTGCGACGTCGGCCTGTGCCTGGACACCGGCCATCTGTTCCTCGCCGGTACCGACCCGGTCGACGTGGCCCGCATGGCGCCGGGCCGGGTCCACCACGTCCACCTCAAGGATCTCACCGAGGCGGCCGCGGCACGGGTGCGCAGCGGCGCTGCGCCGTTCCGTCAGTCCGTCATCGACGGCATGTTCACGCCGCTCGGCGCCGGCGACGTGGACATCGCCGGCGTGATCCGGGTGCTGGAGGCGGCCGGTTACCGGGGCTGGTACGTGCTCGAGCAGGACACGGCGCTCGCCGCCGACCCGGCGCCCGGCGCCGGCCCCAGAGCCGACGCCGTGGCCAGCGTCCGGTTCCTGGCGGAGCTGGCCGCGAGTTTGTGAGCGGGGCCACCCCCCGAGTCGGGCCGCGGCTCGCCGCCGCATGATCACGGCCCGGCTCGGCGCTGCCGGTCGAGGTTGGAGATGATCCAGACCGCAGTCGGCCCCGGGGCGCTGCTCGGCGAGTGCCCGGTCTGGAGCGAGCGAGAGCAGCGGCTCTACTGGATCGACATCGACGGCAAGGCCGTGCATCGCTACGACCCGACGTCGGGGCGCGACGAGACGCGGCGGACGCCGGGACGGCCCGGATCCCTGGCACTCACCCCCGAGACCGGCCGGCTGCTGCTGGCCATGGAGCACCAGGTCGGCTGGTTCGACTGGGAGGCCGGCGGGTTCGCGCCGTGGCTGGACCTGGAGCCGGCCGGGACCGGGAACCGCCTCAACGACGGCCGCTGCGACCGGTCGGGGCGCTTCTGGGTGGGAAGCATGTTCGAGGACACCTCGGCATGGCGGTCCACCGGGCTGCTGCACAGTGTCGATGCCGGCGGATCCATCTCGGTCGCTCGGCAGGAGATCGGCGTCTCCAACGGCCTGGCGTTCTCGCCCGACGGCAGCACGATGTACTTCGCCGACAGCCCGCTCGGCACCGTGTGGGCATACGACTACGACGCCGCCACCGGCGGGATGTCGGGGGAGCGCGAGTTCCTGAGGTTCGACGACGTCCTGCCCGGCAAGCCCGACGGGGCTTGCGTGGACGCCGATGGCTGCTACTGGATCGCCTGCGTCTACGGCTGGGCGCTGGCCCGCATCACTCCCGCCGGCCGCGTCGACCGGGTGATCGAGGTGCCCGTCGAGAAGCCGACGATGCCGGCGTTCGGTGGCCCCGGCCTCGACACGTTGTTCGTGACGTCGATCGGCGGCGGCGGCTCGACGCCTTCCTCGCCCGGCCAGCCCCTGTCCGGGGCCGTGCTGGCCATCGACGCGGGGGTGAGCGGCCTCCCGGAGCCGGCGTTCGGAGGTTGATGCGATCGCCCCCGCCTGGCTGGAACGTTCCAACTATGATCGGCGCCGGCACGTGCGACGGGAGACGACGAGGGTGGATCGGCCGGCGGTGTGGTTCGAGCGGGCGCTGCTTCCGGGCCTCGCGGAGGAGGTGGAGGCGGCCGTACGCGTGCTGGGTCCCGCGGCGGCGACACCCCACGATCCCCACGCCGCACTCGGGGAGGCGCTGGGCGCCGTCGTCGGCGCCGATCATTACGACGCCGCGGTGATGGACCGAGGCCCGAGGCTTCGGGTCATCGCGCGTACCGGCATCGGCTACGACAGGGTCGACCTCGACGCCGCCACCGCCCGCGGCATCGCCGTCTGCAACGCTCCCGACGGGCCGACCGTGCCCACGGCGGAGCACGCCGTGGCGCTGATGCTCGCCGCCGCCAAAGGCCTCCACCGCCCGGCCGGCTTCGCCGAACACGCCTCACTCGAGCTCGACGGCAAGACCCTCGGCCTCGTGGGACTGGGCCGCATCGCCGCCCGGGTGGCTCGCATCGCTCAGTCGCTGGGGATGAGCATCCAGGCATACGATCCCTTCGTCGCCGTGTTCCCGCCCGGGGTGCGGCGGGTCCCCACGCTGGCCGCGGCGCTCGACGCCGACGTCGTCTCGGTCCACGTACCGCTCACGCCTGAGACCCGCCACCTGATGGGTCCTGGCGAGTTCGCTGCGATGCGCCGCGGCGCCATCTTCGTCAACACCGCGCGGGGCGGCCTCGTCGACCAGGACGCCCTGGCCGTCGCGCTCGATTCGGGCCAGGTGCGGGCCGCTGCCCTCGACGTCACGGAGCCTGAGCCCCTGCCCGCCGGCCACCCGCTGGCGGCCAGGGACGACGTGATCGTCACCCCGCACGTCGCCTCGGCCACCCCCGAGGGCAAGGAGCGCATGTTCCGATCCGCGTTCGAGCAGGTCATGCAGGTGCTCCAGGGGGAGCGACCGGCCCATCTCGTCAACCCCGAGGTCTGGGGCCGGGTCGGGACCGGCGCAGCATGAGCGACCAGATCGGCGTCGGGGTCATCGGTTTCGGGTGGATGGGCCAGGCCCACTCCCGCTCATACGCCAGCATCCCCCGCTACTTCTCCACCGCCGGCATCGTGCCGCGCCTCGTCGCGGTCGCCGACAGCGTTCCCGAGCGCGTCGAGCTGGCCAAGGCCAACTTCGGGTTCGAGGGCGGCACCACCGACTGGCGAGAGGTCGTGGAGCGCGACGACATCGAGGTCATCGACATCACCGCCCCAAACGCCCTCCACCAGGAGATCGCCGAGGCGGCGGCGGCCGCCGGCAAGTCCGTGTTCTGTGAGAAGCCGGTCGGCATCGACCCCGCCGCGACGGCGGCCATCGAGGCCGCCGCTCGGCGCGCCGGCGTCATCACCGGGTGCGGCTTCAACTACCGGTGGGCGCCGATGGTGCAGTACACCCGCAGCCTCATAGACGACGGACGCCTTGGGGACCTGACGCACTACCGCGGCCGGTTCTTCTCCATGTACGGCCGCGACCGGCTGGGCCTCCTCAGCTGGCGGTTCCTCCACGACGACGCCGGGTATGGGGTCCTCAGCGACCTGATGTCGCACGCGATCGACATGGCGCACTACCTCGCCGGCCCGATCCGGCGGGTGGTCTCGGTCAGCGAGATCTTCGTCAAACAGCGGCCTCTCCCGCAGCCCGGCAAGGGCACGCACTACGACCGCGGCGCCCCGGGCGATCCCACCGGCGCCGTCACCAACGAGGACTACGTCGGCGCCCTGGTCGAATTCGCGAACGGCGCTCGGGGGACGCTTGAGGTGGATCGGTCGATCTTCGGCCCGCAGAGCTCCATGGCATTCGAGCTGAACGGCTCCAAAGGTGCGGCGTCGTGGGATCACGAGAAGCTCAACCAGCTCCAGCTGTACCTGCCGGAGGAGCAGCCGGTCGATGGCTTCATCGAGGTGCTCAGCGGCGACGCCTTCTCGCATCAGGGGAACATCGTGCCGGGGGGCGGCAACTCGATCGGCTACGAGGACCTGAAGATCATCGAGGCGCTGGAGTTCCTGAAGTCGGTGGCAGCCGGACAGCCGCACCGGCCCAGCTTCGACGACGCCCTGGCGGCGGCGTCGGTGGCGGCGACGATGGTGCGCTCGTGGGAGTCGGGGCGGTGGGAGAACGTGACCAGCCTTCGCATCGAGGACGAGGCGTGATCGAGAACACCACCAAGGCGAAACTCGCCGCCGGCGAGACCGTGTTCGGCTGCTTCGTCAAATACGCCGACCCCAGCTATGCCGAGTACGTGGCCCTCCAGGGCTGGGACTTCCTCATCTTCGATGCCGAGCACGGCACCTTGCAGCCCCGCGACGTCGAAGGCCTGTGCCGGGCTGCCGAGCTGCGGGGCGTGACCCCGATCACCCGGGTCACGACCAACCAGCCCCACATCATCCTGCGCTTCATGGACGCCGGCTCGCACGGGATACACGTGCCGTGGGTGAATGACGTTCAGGGGGTCGAGCAGGCCGTGCAGTCCGTGAAGTACGGGCCGCGCGGGGTGCGAGGGCTCGCCGGCTCCCGGGCCGCGGATTGGGGGATGAGCGAGCCGATCGGCGACTACACGCAACGCGCCAACCGGGAGACGATGCTGATCGTCCACATCGAGACCGCCGCCGCGGTCGCGGCCGTCGGCGACGACCTGGCGGTGGACGGCGTCGACGTGCTGTTCGTCGGCCCCACGGACCTCTCCCATTCGCTGGGCCATCCCGGGAACCTCGACCACCCCGACGTGAAGGCTGCCATGCGCGACGTCATCGGCGCCGTAGCGCCTTCGGACAAAGCACTCGGTGTATACGCCGGCTCCCCCGAGTTCGCCAACGAGTGGGTGGCCGCCGGTGCCCGCTACATCGCCACCGGGGCCGACGGCCTCATGCGCCGGGGCATGCAGGCGTACCTTTCTGCAGTTCGCAACTGAGGAGGGCTGGATGGACACGATCCGACTCACGACCGCCCAGGCCATCGTCCGCTGGCTCCTGGCGCAGCGCACCGAGATCGACGGCGAGGAAGTGCCGCTGTTCGCAGGGGTGTTCGGGATCTTCGGCCACGGCAACGTCACCAGCCTCGCCGAGGCCCTGCAGCCGGTGCAGGACCGGCTTCCCACCTGGCGGGGCCACAACGAGCAGGCGATGGCGCTCGCCGCGGTCGCCTACGCCAAGGCCAAGCGGCGCCGGCAGATCATGATCGCCACCTCGTCGATCGGCCCCGGCTGCACCAACATGGTCACGGCGGCGGCCGTGGCCCATGCCAACCGGCTGCCCCTGCTGCTGCTCTCCGGCGACTACTTCGCCCACCGCATCGTCGATCCGGTGCTCCAGCAGGTGGAGCACTTCGGCGATCCCACGATCTCGGTGACGGACAGCTTCAAGGCGGTGACCCGCTACTGGGACCGCATCACCCGGCCCGAGCAGATCGTCCAGTCGTTGCCCCAGGCACTGGCCGTCATGCTGGATCCCGCCGACTGCGGTCCGGCGTTCTTCGCCCTGCCGCAGGACATCCAGGCCGAGGCCTACGACTTCCCGGCGACGTTCTTCGAGCCCCGGATCCACTACGTGCGCCGGCCCGGCCCCGACGCCCGCGACGTCGAACGGGCGGTGGCGGTCCTGCGCGGCGCGTCCCGTCCGATGATCATCGCCGGGGGCGGCGTCCACTACTCGGGCGCCGTCGAGGAGGTGACGTCCTTCGCGGAACGGCGGGGCATCCCGGTGGTGGAGACCGTGGCCGGGAAGGCGACGCTGGTCGCCGGCCACCCCAACTACGCCGGCCCCATCGGGGTCACCGGGTCGGCGGCCGCCAACGCCGTCGCCGCGGACGCCGACGTCGTGCTGGCCGTCGGCACCCGGCTCCAGGACTTCACCACGGGCTCCTGGTCGGTGTTCCGCAACCCCGACGTGCAGTTCGTGGCCGTCAACACCGCCCGCTGGGACGCCCACAAGCAGATGGCTCATCCGGTGGTCGGCGACGCGCTCGTGTCGCTGCAACAGATCGACGGCCGCCTCGGAGACTACGCGGCCGACCCGACGTGGCTGGAGTTCGCCCAGGCGCAGATCGGCGAGTGGCACGACTACCTCGACACCTGGAAGGGCCGCACCGACCTCGAACCGCCCGCGTACGCCACGGTGATCCAGACGATCAACGAGCTGTGCGCGGACGACGACTACGTCCTCTCCGCAGCCGGCGGGCTTCCCGGCGAGCTGACGATGGGCTGGCGGTCGAAGGCCGTCGGCACCTTCGACTCCGAATACGGCTACTCGACCATGGGGTACGAGATCGCCGGCGCCTGGGGGGCGAAGATGGCCCGGCCCGACACCGACGTCATCGCCTGGGTCGGAGACGGGTCGTACCTGATCATGAACTCGGACATCTACTCGACGGTGTTCACCGGACACAAGGTCATCTACATGGTGCTCGACAACGGGGGCTTCGCCGTCATCAACCGGCTCCAGGTCAACACCGGCGGCGAGGAGTTCAACAACCTGCTTCGCACCGCCCGGCACGAGCGGATGGTCCGTGTCGACTTCGCCAAGCACGCCGAAGCCTTGGGCGCGATCGCCGAGAAGGTGGAGACGATCGCCGAGTTCCGAGAGGCGTTCGGCCGGGCCAAGCAGGCCGACCGCAGTACCGTCATCGTCATCGAGGTCGACGAATACTCGTGGACGGAGGGCGGGGCATGGTGGGAGGTGGGCATCCCCGAGGTCTCGGAACGAGAACAGGTGCGTGTCGCCCGTGGCGAGCTCGAGGCCGAGAAGAAGAACCAGCGGGTC
>CAYGCW010000120.1:0-7813 GCA_964348465.1 uncultured Acidimicrobiia bacterium
TGGCGTACGTCGAGAACTTGAAGCCCTTGCGCCAGTCGAACTTCTCGACGGCGCGAATCAGGCCGAGGTTCCCCTCCTGGATGAGGTCGAGGAGCTCGAGCCCGCGACTGGAGTAGCGCTTGGCGATCGAGATGACCAGGCGGAGGTTGCTGCGTACGAACCGCATCCGGGCTTCCTCGCCCTGGTGGATGGCCCGGAACAGCTCCGCTCGCTGGGCGGGGGTGAGCTCGGCCCCGGAGCCATCGAGCTCGCGTTGAGCCCGCCGCCCCCGCTCGATGGCCTGTGCCAAACGCACCTCGTCTTCGGCGCTCAGCAGGTCGTGTGTGGCCACCTCGTCGAGGTACATCCCCACGCCGTCGGAGTGTGACGGCGCTTCCTGCGCTCGCTTAGCCACTCGGGCCCCCTCCCCGAGCCGGCGTCGGCGTGACGCCCCGCTCGGGTCGTCAGGCTACCAGTGAGGTCCAGATCCCGCAACGGCCCGGAGCCGGGTACCATCTTTGGAACGTTCTCGGCGCCGGTTCGGCGTACTCCCGCAGCTCACTCGACGGCCGGCGGGTGGAGGTCTCGTGACGAAGAAGTGGTGGACGGCTGCGCTGGCCCTGCTGACGGCGTGCTCGGGCCCGTCGTCCCTGGTCGTGGGCGAGTCGGTCCGCCAGGCAGACCCGCCGCCACCCCGCCTCCAGGTGCTGGTGACCGCCTCCGACGACCTGATGCCGCTCGCCGGCGCCACGGTCACGTTCGGGGACGCCCGGGCTGCCACGGGCCCCGATGGGGTGGCTCGCGGGGAGTGGACCGGCGAGCCGGTCAACGTGGAGGTTGCGGTGCCGGGCTTCGTACCGTCACTGATCGACGTGGTGACCCTGCCCGAAGGGCAGGTCGAGGTGACGCTGGTACCGGTGAAGCTGCGCGGGGTCGTCAAAGGCTCGGACGGCCGCCCGCTCGCCCAGGTCAACGTCCAGATGAACGGCGTCGAGACGATCACAGACGACTCCGGCGGGTTCACGATCAGCAGAGCCGTGCCGGGCCCGATCACGGCGCAGCGCCCGGCGTGGTACCCGGCCGAAGCCGTGTGGGACGGATCGGCGTCGACCGTCGAACTGGTCCTCGACCCGGTGACGGTGAGGGGCCTGCGCGTGGGAGGGGATGCCGCCAGCGATCCCGCGCACTGGGCCCAGATACTGCGCCTTGCGGAGACCACCACCGTCAACGGCCTGGTGGTCGACACGAAGGACGAGGCGGGCACCGTGATGTGGGACACGGACGTGCCCGAGGCGACCGAGTTCGGCGCCGAGGCCAACCTGTTCGACGTCAGGCGGGTGCTCAGCGACATGGACGAGCGGGGGCTGTACAAGATCACCCGCGTCGTGGTGTTCCAGGACACCCCCCTGGGACGCAATCGGCCCGAGCTGGCAGCGGCGGACTCGGAGACCGGCGAACCGTGGGAGACGTACGGAGGCCACATCTGGATCGATCCCACAGACCGGGAGGCATGGGAGTACTCGCTCGCCCTGGCCGTGAGCGCATGCGAGATCGGCTTCGACGAGGTCCAGTTCGACTACGTGCGATTCCCGACCGACGGCCCGGTCGGCCGCCTCGTGGTGGACGATCCCGAGCTGGCCAGCGAGTCCCGGGTTCAGGTGATCGCCGACTTCCTCAGCGAGGCGCGCCGGCGCCTCCACCCGCTCGGATGCGCCGTATCGGCCGACATCTTCGCGATCGTCGTGTCGGTGGGCGACGACCAGGGCATCGGCCAGCGCCCCGAAGAGCTGTCGCGGGCCGTGGATGTCATCAGCCCGATGATCTACCCGTCACATTACGGCGCAGGGTGGATGGGATTCGACAACCCCAACGACTACCCGTCCGAGGTGGTCGGCCAGGCGCTCGAGAGCGGCCTGCCCCGCCTCGAAGGGCCGGCGGTGATGCGGCCGTGGCTGCAGACATACCCGTACGGGCGCACCGAGATCGCCATCGAGCTGAACGAGGCCGAGGAGCGCGGGCTGGGCTGGATGCTGTGGAGCGCCGGCACCCAGTTCAGCGCCTCATGGCTGCCGCCCGACCCCGGCGCCGGGGGCTGACGCTGCCCCGATACGACTCCCTGGCGGCGCTCAACGCCGACATCGTCGACTGCCGCCGCTGCCCGCGTCTCGTGGCGTGGCGTGAGCAGATCGCCGCGGAGAAGCGAGCCGCGTTTCGCGACGAGGAGTACTGGGGCCGCCCGGTGCCCGGATTCGGCGACGCCGGCGGCCGGCTGTTCGTCGCCGGGCTGGCGCCGGCCGCCCATGGCGCCAACAGGACGGGCCGCATGTTCACCGGCGACCGCTCGGGTGACTGGGTGTACCGGGCCATGCACCGGGCCGGCTTCGCCACCCAGCCCACCTCCACCCACCGCGGCGATGGGCTCGAGCTGGTCGACACCTACATCACGGCGCCCGTCCATTGCGCACCTCCCGCCAACAAGCCCACGGTGGCCGAGCGGGATGCCTGCGCGGACTGGTTCCGCCAGGAGCTGGCCGTGGTGGCCCCCGAGGTGATCGTGTGTCTGGGCCGGTTCGGGTACCAGGCGGTGCTGCGGGCACTGGCAGCCGCCGGCCATGAGATGCCCCGGCCCCGGCCTGCGTTCGGCCACGGCGCCGAGGTCCTCATCGCCGGCGCTCCTGCGGTCGTGATGAGCTACCACCCCAGCCAGCAGAACACGTTCACCGGCCGGCTCACCGAGCCGATGCTGGACGCGGTCTTCGCCAGGGCCCGCCGGCTGCTCGACGGCTGACCGTCCCCGTCCGGCGAGCTCGTCAGGCGACCTCGTCGGCCCGGTCCCAGCGGCGGACCAGCATCTCCCACGCCGCATCGAGATACGGGTAGGGGTTGATGGCGCGGCCGCGGCGCCGCAGCTCGAAGTGGGTGTGGGGCGACGTGCCTTCGGCGTTGCCGGAGTCTCCCACCCAGCCGATCAGGTCGCCGGCGGCCACCTCGTCGCCCTCGGCCACCGCGAAGGCGTGGTCCGGATCCCCGGCGCCGTCGTCGGTTCCGGGCGTGTCGTTGTTCAGGTGCAGATACCACGACGCCCAGCCGTCACCGTGGTCCACGATCACGTAGAACCCGGCGGTGCGGGACTCGGCGACGTGATCGACGACGCCGTCGGCGACGGCCACCACCGGCATCATCTTCTCGCCCATCAGATCGTTGCCCTGGTGCCGGCGGCCGCCCGGGCGGCGGGCCCCGAACGTCGAGCTGAAGTGGGTCTCGGGATGGGGCTGCGGAAACACGACGATCGTGAAGTCGTCGTCGGGCGTCGCCGCCGCAGGCGGGACCGTCCCGGTCACGCCGGCGGCCAGCGCCACGGCCAGGAAGGCCGCCGCACCGCGCCGGGTCGCACGCATGTTCGACTCCTTGGAAGGGAAGAGGAAGGCCCGGCGCGGGGCCGGGCGCCCGGCACCCTAGGCGAGCCCGGTGGCAACGCCAAGGCAATCCGGCCGCGTTTGAACTGGGAACCACCCGGGATAAGCTGGCGGCACCGCCGCGGAGGATTCGTTGCTGACGCTCGACCGGGACACCTTCGACCTGGCGAACCGGACAGCTCCCGACTGGGTACGGGAGCTGCGGTCGCGAGGCCTGGAGGCATACGAGAGGCTGCCGATGCCGGCCGCCACCGAGGAGGTCTGGCGCTACGTCGACCTCGACTTCGACCTGGCCGCGCTCGGTCTGCCCGATGGCCCCGGCACTCCGCTGCCGTCCGACGCCGGCGTCGCGGCAGCGCTCGCAGATGCGGCCGGGCGGGCGCTCGTGGTCGACGGCTTCACGGTATCCGCCGCTCACGACGCGCCGAGCGGAGTCGTGTTCACGTCGCTGGAGAAGGCCGCCGCCGATCACGAGGATCTGCTGCGGGGCGCCCTCAACCAGGGCATCCCCGCCGACCTCGACAAGCTGGCAGCCGCCCACCTGGCGTTCCAGCGCGACGGCGTGTTCGTCTACGTTCCCCGGGGCACGGCGGTGGACCGTCCGCTCCACGTGGACGTCCAGGCGACGGCGGGGGCCGGCGTGTCGATGCCCCACATCACCGCCGTCGTGGAGGACGCTGCCGAGTTGGCGCTGGTCGTCACGCTGCGGTCACCGGACGGCTCCTCCCTGGTCGTCGTGCCCCAGGTGGAGGTCTCGGTGCGGGACGGCGCCCACTTGAAGCTCACCACGCTCCAGGAGTGGGGCGACGCCACCAGGTCCATCGCCCAGCAGCGGCTGATCGCCGGACGGGACGCCACGGTCACCTTCGGCGAGATCGGCCTCGGCGGCAGCTTGTCACGCCTCCATCTCATCGTCGATCTCATGGGCCGCGGCTCGCAGGCCAACGTGATCGGTGCCTACTTCGGGGATCGCGAGCAGGTGCTCGACTACCGGTACTTCATGAACCACATCGCTCCCAACACCCGGTCCGACATGTTCCTCAAAGGCGCCGTCGAGGACGAGTCCACGTCGATCTTCACCGGCCTGATTCGCATCGAGGAGGAGGCGCAGAAGACCGAGGCGTTCCAGACCAACCGCAACCTCGTGCTGTCGGAGGGGGCGATGGCGAACTCGGTGCCCAACCTCGAGATCCTGGCCAACGACGTGCGCTGCGGGCACGGCTCCACGATGGGGCCGCTCGACGAGGAGCAGCGCTACTACCTGCAGAGCCGCGGCCTCGACCCGGTGCGGGCGGACCGTCTCCAGGTCAGGGGCTTCTTCGAGGAGGCAATCAGGCGCCTGCCTGCGCCGCGCATCGCCGACGTGGTCCGGGAGCGGGTCAACGCCAAGTTCGTGGCAGCTCAGGAGGAGGGCCGGGTATGACCCACCGGGTGCGGGTCGCCGCCGTCGACGAGCTGCCGGAGGGCCTCGGCATGCGGGTCGACGTGGCGGGCGAGCGGATCGCGCTGTTCCGCATCGGATCCACGGTGTACGCCATCGGCGACCGGTGCAGCCATGCCGAGGCGTCGCTGGCCGAGGGCGAGCTGTTCGACTATGACGTCGAGTGCCCGCGCCACGGATCCGCGTTCGACGTGCGCGACGGCCACCCCGACGCCCTTCCCGCCACCCGCCCGGTGCCGGTCTACGACGTGGAGGTGGTCGAAGGGGACGTGTACCTCACACCTACTCCCAAGCTGGTGGGGGACACCCGATGACGGCCGCGCTGACCGTCCGGGGCCTCGAGGCCCGGCTCGGTGGGCTGGAGATCCTGCGCGGCGTCGACCTGACGGTGCCGTTCGGGCAGATCCATGCGCTCATGGGGCCCAACGGCTCCGGGAAGTCCACGCTCTGCCACGTGCTGATGGGCAAGCCGGAGTACGAAGCGGCCGGATCGGCCGCCGTCGCCGGCACCGAGATCATGAACCTCGGAGTCGATGCGCGTGCCAGAGCCGGGCTGTTCGAGACGTTCCAGTACCCGGTGGAGATCGGCGGCGTCTCGCTGCGGGAGCTGCTCGACGAGATCGCCGAGTCGGTCGGCGGCGGCGACGCCTTCTGGACGCGAGCGCGGGAAGCGGCCGACCGGCTGGGCATGGAGCGGTTCCTGGACCGGCCGGTCAACGAGGGCCTTTCGGGAGGCGAGAAGAAGCGATCGGAGATCTATCAGCTGCTCGTGCTGGATCCCCGCGCCGCGATCCTCGACGAGATCGATTCGGGGCTGGACATCGACGCCGTCCGCGAGGTCGCCGCCACCGTCGCAGCGCTGCGCAGCCCGGACCGCGGGGTGCTCCTCATCACCCACTACAGCCGCATTCTGCGCTACCTCGAAGTCGACCGCGTGCACGTCCTGGTCGGCGGACGGATCGTGGAGTCCGGCGGCCCGGAGCTCGCGGACGAGCTGGAACGCAAGGGCTACGACGCCTACCGCGCCGAGCACGGGATCGAGCCGCCGGCCGCGGAGCCGGGGCCGGACCCCTTCCTCGATCTCTGATGCTCGACATCGGGGCGCCCCTGCCGGGGGTGGCGGTCGTCGACGGCGGGGAGCGCCGGATGCTGGCCGACCTCGTCGACCGGCCGACGCTGCTGGTCTTCGTCAAGGAGGACTGCGACACCACCCGCTTGGCGCTCCCGGTGTACGCCGGGTTCCGGCGGTACGAGCCGGCGGTGCGGGTGCTGGTCGTCTCCCAGGACGACGAGGACGTCACCTCCCGACTGCTCGTCGACGTCGGGGCCGAGTCCGATGTCGCCTACGACCCGCCGCCATATGAGGCCAGCGCCGCGTTCGATTTGCCGGGCGTGCCGGCGCTGTACCTGATCGAGGGTGGCGAGGTGTCGTGGGCGGGGTCCGGCTGGTACCGCAACGCCGCCGCCGAGCTGGATGCCCGCCTGGCGAGGCTGGCCGGGGTGGAGGCCGCCGGTGTCGCCGCCGACGACCTCCCCGTGCTGCGCCCCGGCTGAGCCTCCAAGCACGCCCTCTAGGTCAGAGGGCCTCAGTCACCGGCGGCGACGAAGACCCAGTCACCCGTCTCGGTGATGCCGACCCGGTAGCCGTAGTAGGCGCCCAGCTCCTCGTAGCTCTGGAGCTCGGCGAACCCGACCCAGTCGCCCAGCACGTCCCTGTCGAACCGGGGCACCTCGTCCCAGGTGTCGTAGGTGGCGGCGCTGGGCCACACGTAGTAGGTCTCGCCGTCCACGTCGAGCGAGCCATGGGGCAGCCCGAGCATCCGGTAGAGCTGCTGCACTTCGGGACTCCCGAGCTGCTCCGCCTCTCGGAACATCCCCGGGGCCCCGGAATCGAAGTGGAAGTTGAACTCGCCCTGGAGCGCCAGGTCGTCGAGGGCGTCGAAATCGCACGCTGCGGCGGCTTCGATGATGGCGCGCCGCATGTCCGCCACCGCGGCGGGAAGCCCGCGGTCCGACATGTCGAGCCCGCCGATCTGCCCGTCGAGCGAGCAGCCGGGGACGACGATGTCGGCGGCGGGTTCGCCGACCCCCTCGACGGCGCCGGTGAGGCCGGCGCCGGCCGCCACGGTGTCGTGGCGGCGGGTGCAGCCGCCGCAGCCCAGATCGATCACGAACATCACCTGGGGGGCCAGCGCCGGCTCGTACGCAGTCCGGGAGACCACCACCCGGCGGCCGTCGAAGTCGTGCACGAGAACCACGTCCTGGACCGGTGTCCCGATGTTCACGACCGCCTGCTCGCGTCCCGTGTCGGCCTCGGCCACCACCAGCTCGACCGGCTGCCGAAGCACCGGCCCTCCCAGCTCTGGCTCCCATCCACCCGACCCGGCCCTCACGAACACCACCAGGCGCCCGTCGGGGGAGAGGCGCGCTTGCTCGGTCCACACCTCGCCGGCGCCGCAGCCGGGGTCCGGGAGCGCAGGCAACCGGCCGCGCTCGCCGTCCGGCGTCACGGTGAAATGCGTCGGGCACTCGTCCACCACCGCCGACACCAGGAACTCGCCGCCGCCGTGGCTGACGTTGCCCACCCAGCCTCGCTCGCCGACTTCGATGGTGACGACCTCGCTCGTCTCCCCGCCGTCCAGGTTCACGGTCCACAGGGTCGCGGCCTGCTCCCGGTGACGGAGGAACCAGCCGGTCGGCTCACCGTCGATCTCGGCGACGCCCAGCAGCGGCTGGTAGGACTCCTCCCCGCCGCGGTACACGACGTCGGGCGCCGTGGCGCCGGGCCGCAGGCGACGCACCGGCGACGTGCCGGTCCCGTAGACGATCCCGCCGGCGCCGTCGGAGAACGCGTACCAAGGAGCGCCGAGGTATGACTCGCTCTCGTCCGGCGTGACCAGCAGCCGGGACTCCGCAGGTGCTCCGGGATCGTCCGGGTGTGAGTGCCACACGAGGCGGTCGTACTCGGCGAGCACGT
>CAYGCW010000121.1:0-66 GCA_964348465.1 uncultured Acidimicrobiia bacterium
CGTTCGATCAGCTCGCGCGGCGAGCCCTCGGCCACGATCTTGCCCTTGTCCATCACCACCAGCCGG
>CAYGCW010000121.1:76-718 GCA_964348465.1 uncultured Acidimicrobiia bacterium
TGACGATCAAGGTGGCACCCTGCTGCTTCAGTCGGTAGAGCCAGTCCCACAGAGCATGGCGAGCCTGGGGATCGAGACCGGTAGTCGGCTCGTCGAGGATGATCACCTCCGGCTCGTTGATGAGGGCGCGGGCGATCGTCAGACGCCGCTTCATGCCGCCCGACAGCCGGTCGACGATCTCCGTGCGGCGCTCCGCAAGCTGGGCGAAGTCGAGCAGCTCATCGATGCGCTCCCGGATGACGCGGTGAGGGATGTCGAAGTAGCGACCGTAGATGAGCAGGTTCTCCTCGACCGGGAGCTGCGTGTCGAGGTTGGTCTCCTGCGGCACGACGCCGAGGCGGGCGCGAATGTGGGCGCCGTCGGTGGCCGGGTCCAGGCCGAGCACGGTGAGCTTGCCTTCGGTGACCGGTGAGACGGCTCCGATCATGCGCATCGTCGAGCTCTTGCCGGCGCCGTTGGGGCCGAGGAACCCGAACGCCTCGCCCTTGTAGACGGTGAAGTCGATGCCGTCCACGGCGGCGAAGTCGCCGAACCGCTTGGTGAGGCCGCGCGCCTCGATGAGGGTTTCCGCCATGAGGGGGTGAACCCTACCGGGGCCCGCTCGTCGGGGCGGGTGGTTGCCCGCGGCAGAGAACCTGGGGG
>CAYGCW010000121.1:768-1059 GCA_964348465.1 uncultured Acidimicrobiia bacterium
CGGACGCGCCGGGACCGGGGCGGTCGGCCCCGGTCCCCGCCTGACCTCTGTGGTCACTCGCCGGCTGGAGCGGCCTGGACCTCGATCTCGATCTTGACCTTCTTGCCGACCAGCACCCCGCCGGCCTCGAGCGCCACGTTCCACGTGAGGCCGAACTCCTCGCGGTCGATCTCGCCGTTGGCCGAGAACGCCGCCTTGGGGTTGCCCCACGGATCGACGGTCACGCCGAGGTACTCGACGTCGAGGGTGACCGGGCGGGTCGCGTCTTTGATCGTCAGCTCGCCGGCCATC
>CAYGCW010000121.1:1153-7130 GCA_964348465.1 uncultured Acidimicrobiia bacterium
TGGTTGTCCCGGTCCGCCTCGCCCGTGGTGATGCTGGCGGCGTCGATCCGTATCTCGACGCGGGACTCGGAAGGGTCATCGGCGATCTCGATCGTGCCGCCGACCCCTGTGAACTTGCCGCGCACCTTGCTCACCATCAGATGGCGGGCGACGAACTCGACCGCCGTGTGGGCAGGGTCGATGCTCCACGTCCCGGCGACCGGAACCTCGGTCCCCTCGACCAAGCGGGTCATCGTGGCAACGTCGGACATGGCTACCTCCTACGAGATGATTGCTACTGCAACGATTGTGGACGCAACCATAACGGATATAGTTGAACCTTGCAACTGTTGTACACTGAAAGTATCTTGCTCCCCATGGTCACGATCGATTCCGAGCGGTTGGAGGCGTGGCGGCTGTTCCTCACGGCCCACTCCGAGGTCATCGACGTGCTTGCTCGCGAGTTGCACGACGAGCGGTCGCTGCCGCTGACCTGGTACGAGGTGCTGCTCTATCTGAGCCGGGCCGACGCGGGCCGGCTGCGCATGCACGAGCTGGCCGACTCGCTGTTGCTCAGCCGCAGCGCCTTGACCAGGCTCGTGGATCGGGTGGAGAAGGCGGGGCTCGTGGAGCGGGTCACGTGCGACTCCGACCGCCGCGGTTTCTACGTACGGCTCACCGACGAGGGGAGGGCTGCCTTCGCGGCGGCGGCGCCGGTGCACCTGCGCGGAGTGGAACGCCACTTCACCGGGCTGTTGTCCGATGCGGAGGCTCGCACGCTGGCTCGGGTCATGCGGCGGATCGTGGCCGCCGGCCGGTCCGCCGAGAGCTGACGCTCAGGCGCACCCGCCGGTGTGCCGCGTCGGCGCGGGCCGCGTCGGCTTGGGGATCGGGTGCCGGCGAACGGGGACGTAGGCGATCGCCACCTCGGGGCGCTTGGCGACCACGCCGAGCTTCTCGAGAATCTCGGTGAGCTTCTTGAGTGGGTTGGCGGGCATCGGGCTTCTCCTCGGGCGGCGGGCTAGTCACCGTTCCATCGGCGATGCGCCTTGGGCCCTGGATGAGCATTCTGGGGGGTTCCCGGGTGACTAGTCCCCTGCCCGGCAGGTGCGAGCCGGGGACCGCCGCACATCGCCGGCCTTCTGGTAGACATCGGGCATGGCAACGCCTCTGCGCCGGATCGCATTCGTCGCCCTCGTCGGAGCGGCCGGGGTGGCCGCCCAGTTCGTCCGGGCCCGCAACGGCTACCCCGCATTCGGCGACCTCGACCCCTCCGGCCCATTCGGAGACGAGGCCCTGCCCCGGGTCGACGTGGTGCTGCTCGGCGACAGCACCTGCACCGGCGCCGGTCTCGACGATCCCGCCGACGTGTGGATCCGCCAGCTGATGCCGCAGCTCACGACCCGCCACCGCATCCGGGTCCACAGCCTGGCCGAGGGCGGCGCGAAGGTCGCGGACGTGGCGCGGACGCAACTCCCGGCGGCGCTGGCGAACCGGTGGGACGTTGCTCTGGTATCCGTCGGCGCCAACGACTCGCTGTGGGGACTGCCGATGTGGCTGCTGCAGCGGCGGTTGGCAGCCATCGTCGACGCCCTGCTTCCGGTGACGGGCGTGGT
This sequence comes from uncultured Acidimicrobiia bacterium, assembly GCA_964348465.1. Classification (GTDB taxonomy): domain Bacteria; phylum Actinomycetota; class Acidimicrobiia; order Spongiisociales; family JAOTWH01; genus CAYGCW01. Next base: position 2,749 of record CAYGCW010000121.1, read on the forward strand.
GATCCTGGCCGGCCACGGCGACCTGGGTTCGCCGCCGCGGATGCTGCCGCCGTTCAACTGGGTGTTGAGTGCCCGCTCCTGGCAAGCCGATCGCGTCCACCGACGGGTGGCGGCGGGGCGCGCTCGGGTGATGAAGGTGCCGATGTGGGCCGACCGGTTCGGCTGGCGGCGGGACGACATCTGGGCGGCCGACGGGTTCCACCCCAACGCAGCCGGCCAGGCGCTGTGGGCGGCGTCGATCGGGCCCGTTCTCCAGGCCGCCATCGAGCGGGCCGTGGCCGACCGGAATGGCGGGGCGCGGGAGTAGGCTCGCCGCGATGTCCTCCTGCTGCCGCCCCGACGACTACGGGCGGATGTTCAACCGCCGCTACGCCCGCCACGACGCGCGGCGGTACGCCCGGCGGGGGCTGGTCGGCAGCGCCCGCGCCGTGGTCGACGGCCTGCGCGCCCGCGCCCCCGGGGCCCGGGTCCTCGAGGTGGGCGGCGGGATCGGCTCGATCCACGTTGAACTGCTGCAGGCCGGGGCGGCATCGGCGGCCAACATCGAGCTGTCGCCTTCCTACGAGGCGGAGGCGGCGCGGCTTGCGGAGGCGGCGGGCGTCACCGACCGCGTCGAGCGCCGCGTCGGCGACTTCCTCGCCAACGGCTCGCTCGAGGACGCCGACCTGGTCGTGCTCCATCGGGTGGTCTGCTGCTATCCGGACATGCCGGCGATGGTCGCTGCCGCCGGGCGCAAGGCGCTCCGGGCGCTGGCCCTCACCTACCCGCGCGACCGGTGGTGGGTCCGGCTCGGGTTCAGGGCCACGAACCTGGCACTGCGGTTGTGGCGCTCTTCGTTCCGGGTCTTCGTGCACCCCCCGGCCGAGATCATGCGGGTGGCGGCCGCGCAGGGCCTCGCCGAAGTGAGCCGGCACCGCGACCCTCTGTGGGAGACCGTGATCCTCGAGCGCCCGGCCGCCTGAGCTTCACCAGTACTCCTCGTAATGGACGTTGCCGGTGACGCCGCGGCGGTCGATGGTGTAGCCGCGCTCCGCCAGCACCTGCGCCATGCCGCGCGACTCGGGGAAGGTGGGCGTGTCGCCGTCCCATTCGGGGAGGCCGATCATGCCGGGGTTTCCGCACAGGAAGAAGTGGCTGCCGCTCGGGTCCAAGTCGATCCCCAGCTCCTCCTCCATCATCCCGCCGGCGACGAAGTCCTGGAGGTAGAGCTTGCCGCCTTCGTTCTCCGGCTCCCTGGTGGTGAGGGCGAAGTAGTGGTAGTTGGGGTAGCGGCGCTCCAGCTCGCGGTGGACCTCGAGGTACGCGAGGTCGCGGCGGTACCGGGCCGCGCAGGCGGCGACGATCAGCCCGCGGTGGCCGCGCCGCAGCAGCTCCAGCGCCATGCGGTTGTGCGGAGCCTCCCCGGTGCCGGTCGACATCAGGAACACGTCCGCGTCGGCGTCCGCCAGCTTGTCGAGGCGGTACCGGCCGGCGATCTTGCGGCCCATATAGATGCGGTCCCCGGTCTCCTTCAGGAACAGCCGGGGAGTGAGCACCGCCGGCGTGCCCTGCCAGTCGGACTCCACCAGCACCACGTAGAACTCGAGGGCCTCCTCCCCGTCCGGGGGAACGAGTTCGCCATCGTCGCCGAGTATGGGGCTGGAGATCGAGTAGGAGCGGCGCGCCAGCCGCTCCTCCTGCCCGGGCTGCAGCTCCTCGACGAGATCGTCGAGGCGGGGCTCCCAGTAGCCGAGCCCGAGCGTGGCGTACTGGCCGGCTCCGTAGTCCGGGACGCCACCGTCGGGGAGCACGCCCATGATCCACAGCTTGTCGTGGGCGGGCGTGATGGACGTGATCGTGGCGTTGTAGTGCCGGGCGCGCAGCTCGGCGAACCGCTCCTCCGCCACCACCGGCGCCGTGGCCGGCACGACCGCCAGCCCGCGTCCCACGCCGCCGACGGGCCGCTCGTCCGTCCCGTCGTAGAACACGAAGAAGCCGGCGAGCACGTCGGTGGCCCGCTCGAGGATGCCGTCCTCCCAGCCTCCCGGTCGGCGCACGACGACCTCGTTGGACAGGACGTAGACGTGGTCGATCCCGCCCTCGAGGTCGAACAGGGCCGCCGCCAGCCGGGCCGGGAGCGACGAACTGGCCGCCGCGGCCGCCGGCGACCCGAACGCCTCCCCATCCTGACCCGACAGCGACCGGTTTCCCGACAGCAGCGCCACGTCGCCGACCGTTCGTGCCGCGACTTCGATCTGCTGGCCCACGATCAGCCCGGGCCGCCGTCGGGACCGGGCGGCTCTTCGGCGACGACGTGGGTCACCGGCAGCCCGGTGGTGCGCTGCAGCCGGCGCGGTAGGTCCATCCTCAGCCACCGGGACATGCCCGCCGGGAACGTCGAGAGGACGATGCCGTCGTAGCCGGGGTGCTCCGCCAGCTCGTCGGCGGCGGCGACCACCGGGTTCGGGTCGCGCACCCGCACCGCAGCCGGCTCGATTCCCTCGCCGCGGAGCTTCTCCTCGGCGCTCAGGGCGGCGTCCCTCGCCAGCTCATAGGCCTCTCCGATCGAGGCGAGGCGCAGGTGCTGGCTGGCCGTCGCCGGCACCAGCAGCACGAACTCGGCGCCGCCGCCGTCAGCCAGGGCGCGCAGCTCCCGGATCAGGGCCGGGTTCTCGGCCGTCTGGTACGCGATGACGAGGTAGCGGGGCATGGCATCGCTCCTGGGGAGATCGGCTCCGACGGTACTACGGAGGTGCGTCGCGGCGCCGGGCGGCGCGCAGCTCCGCAGCGGTGATGCCCTCCCGCTCCATCCAGCGGCGCACCCACCAGTTCGGCTCGTAGGGCTCGGCGAGCACGGGCAGCGGCTTGCCGGCGCCGGGCAGATCGTCGAACTCCCCCCGTTCGATGGCCTCCCGGATCGTTCGGTCGACCCAGCTCTCCATCGGTGGGGGCGCGGCGTCGGCCATGGTGCGCGGATGGTACCCGCGGCGGCGCGGTGCCGTGGCGGGGCACAGATGCGGCCGGGCCGCCACCACGCCCGTCGGCGGTGCGCTAGGGTCACGGCGCAATGGCCCGGGCTGTCGCGGTAGAGGAGAGATCCCGGCGGATCGGCCGGCGCGTCGCACGAGGACCGCGGCGCGGCGGCTGGAAGGCGTGGCTGTACCTCGCGCCCACGCTTGTCGTGCTGGGGATCTTCGTCTACTACCCGATCATCGAGTCGTTCCGGCTCAGCCTCAATCGGGTGGCGCCCTTCGGGAGCGACGAGATCTGGGTGGGGTTCGAGAACTACACCCGGCTCCTCCAGAGCGCCGAGTTCTGGAACAACGTGCAGGTGTCGCTGTGGTTCATGCTCGGCACGGTCCCGGTCGGCATCGGGCTGGCGGTGGCGATCGCGCTGCTGCTCTCCTACCCGGTGAAGCGGATGTCCTGGCTGCACCGCATGCTGATCTTCGTTCCGGTGGTGATCAGCAGCGCGGTGGCCGGCGTCCTGTTCCGCTGGCTCTACAACCCGGTGGTCGGCCACTTCAACACGTGGCTGGACGGGATCGGGATCGACGGGCCCAACTGGCTGACGAGCCGCAACTGGGCGCTGTTCGCGGTCACGGTGGCGGTGGTGTGGCGCCAGCTCGGCTTCAACGTGATCATCGCCCTGGCCGGGCTCCAGCAGATCGACGAGATGTACTTCGAGGCGGCCAAGGTCGACGGAGCCGGCGTGTGGCAGCGCATCCGCCACGTGACGCTGCCGATGCTGTCACCGACGCTGTTCTTCCTGGTGGTGATCAACGTGATCACCAGCCTCCAAGCGTTCGGGGAGATCGACATCCTCACCGCAGGCGGACCGGGCCAGGCCACCGAGAACCTCGTGTACTCGGTGTTCGTCGACGGCTTCGTCGGGACCAGGTTCCGGGGCTTCGCATCCGCGCAGGCGTTCCTGCTGGCGCTGATGATCATCGCCGTCTCGGTGATCCAGTTCCGGGGCTTCCGCAAGAGGGTGCATTACGGATGACCGCCGTCGATGCCCGCGCCCGCACCGTGGAAGCCACCGCCGCCGAGCGCCGGGAGCGCCGCAACTGGGGCGACATCCCGGTGCACGTGGTGCTCATCGCCATCGGGCTGATGATCTCGACGCCGATCATCATCGCCATCTTCACGAGCGTCACGCCGCTCGATCGAATCCTGTCCGACCCGAACTCCATCTGGACGACGCCGTGGACGTTCCGCAACTACGTGCGGGCCTGGACGGCCACCCCCTTCGGGCGGTTCATGCTCAACAGCGCCGTGCAGACCGGCGTGATCACCATCGCCCAGGTGCTGTTGAGCATCCTCGCCGCCCACGCGTTCGCCAGCGAGCACGAGGACTTCCCGGAGGTTTGTCAGATCGTCCTGCGCCCCGACCCAACAGA
>CAYGCW010000121.1:7140-7812 GCA_964348465.1 uncultured Acidimicrobiia bacterium
GTGCTCGGCAGCCTGATGGTGCCGTTCGAGCTGACGTTCATCCCCAACTTCCTCGTGATCAGCGACCTCGGCCGCCTGACCCCGAGCTGGCTGCCGATCGGCTCGGAGTGGCTCGACGGGGTGAGCTGGGCGAACACCTACCAGGGGCTGACGATCCCCTTCCTGGCGAGCGCGTTCGGGGTGTTCATGCTGCGGCAGTTCTTCCTGAGCCTGCCGCGGGACCTCTACGACGCCGCCAAGATCGACGGCGCCACCGACTGGTACTACCTGTGGCGGGTCGTCGTGCCGCTCAGCAAGGGCGCCATCGCCGCGCTGACGATCTTCTCGTTCCTGGGGGCGTGGAACCAGTACCTGTGGCCGCTGGTGATCACCAATGAGGAGAGCATGCGCACCGCCCAGATCGGCATCCGGTTCTTCCTCGCCAACCAGGAGCGGGCCACGGACTGGGGGGCGATCATGGCAGGAGCGACGATCGTGATGCTCCCGACGCTGATCGTGTTCCTCGTCGCACAGAAGCAACTCGTCAAGGGAATAGCGATGTCGGGATTGAAGGGATAGTGTGCATGCACGGCGCAAGCCGACGACTGGGAAGGGGAGACGAATGAAACGATGGAGACTGCTGTTCGGACTGCTGCTGGCGCTGGCGATGGTCGCCGCCGCCTGCGGCGACTC
>CAYGCW010000122.1:0-717 GCA_964348465.1 uncultured Acidimicrobiia bacterium
GGCCGGCTTGAAGCAGGGCTCGGCCGATCCGCATCCGCATGTGTTCGCATGCGTCGGGGGAACCGTGGTGCATGGCCCACCGCGGTCGCCACGCGGTCGGCGTTCGTGCTCGTTTCTCCGGTCCCGCGGATGACCTCGAGGCCTTGGCCAAGGTCGCCGGCAGGGTCGGAGCACCGCCAGGCAACTCCTCTGCAGGGAAGGATCAATCCGCCAAGGGCGGCCCGCGTCCCTGCCGACCGTGAGGCGGCAGGAACCGGCGCCGCTGGGGTTCCGAATCCGGGTCGATGCGGAACCCGCGGCCATGGATCACCACCATGTGATGAAACCAGCACTGGGTGGTCAGGTTCGCCGGGTCGTGGGTGCCGCCTGCGCTGCGGGGCAATACGTGGTGGACCTGCAGTCGGTAGCGGGAGCGGCAGCCGTCGGCGGTGCACCGGCCGCCGTCGCGGGCGATGACGTACCGGCGGAGCCGCGGTGGAACGGCATGGCCGGCCGGCCCGGCGCCGAGCGGGGTGGCGGCATCGACGTCGATCTCGACTCGGCCGCCGCACAGGATGGCCTCCAGCCCGTTGGGTCCGATGCGGGGCCCGCCGACGACTTCTGCGCCAGCCTCGCCGCCGCTGGCAGAGCGCAACGTGTTCCCGGCCTTCCACTACGTCCAGCGCCAGGCAGCGTTCGGCGGACAGCTTTTCCCCTTCGGCGGCGAATTCATAGGCG
>CAYGCW010000122.1:727-7715 GCA_964348465.1 uncultured Acidimicrobiia bacterium
GAGGCTGCCATGGCGTCGACGAGCACGGTGGCGAGCAACGCGGGCGGCTCTTCGCCCACGCTGTCCCGGGAGCGTGGGTCGGCGGCGTCGAGGGCGACCTCGACGAGGGCGTCGGCACGACGCTGGGCAACCGTACCGCGTCCGTCGGGGTGGTCCGGGAGCCGGTCGGCGCGGGCGTCGACGATGTCGGCCACGGCACGGCCGCCGAGGCCTGGAAGCAGCCCGTCGAGCTTGTACAAGGAGGCCTCGAGATTGGGCTGGATGGTGAGGTAGCGCCGGGCGAACGCCTCCTGCTCGTCGCAGCGCGAGAAGCGGCGGTGACGGTCGGCGAGGCGGTGGACGCCGTCGACCCCCCAGTTGCGTGATGCCCGCCGGACCCGATCGGGGGCGCCCGTGCGCGCCAGGCGGGCCTCTGCGAGCGCCCGGTCGGCGGTGATCTCGCCGTCGCCGAGGTCGCGGCGCAGCTCGGCGTCGTCGAGGCGAGACAGCGACACGAGTCGGCGGGCGGTGTGGCGGTCGACGTCCAGTCGGCCGGTCACCCACTCCTGCAGCGTCCGGCACCCGGCAGCGGCAGGCGCCTGGCGGCGGTCCAGCTCGGCGATGATCTCGGCCTGCTCGGCCACCAGCATCGATCGGTGGGCTTCCCGGGCGCAGAGCTCGTCGGCGAGCTTGGCGGTGCTGAGATGGGTCCAGCGGTCGCTTTCCATGCTAGACAACGTATCAGATGTCTATGACAGGAAAATGGGAGCAAGCGCGCATCCTTCGTGCCAAATTGCCGACCGCCGCCCTCCGACCGGCTCCGCCCGTCCCAGGCCGCGCCCGAGCAGCTCGCCTAGGGCTCCTGACTGAGGATCAACACGCTGTAGGGGCCGATGCCGACGCTGGCGTGGAAAGGCATGCCGTCCCAAGCGCCATCCTGGGCGTCGGTCGCAAAGCCGGGATGATCGGAGAAGTCGGGGTCGTAGCCCGACCAGTCGCTGTTGAACCGTACGTGCCAGCGGCCTCGGCGGGGGAGGCCGATCGTGTAGTGGTCGTGGTACCGGTTGGCGAAGTTGGCCACCACGATCACGTCGTCGCCCGGCCCGCCGTCCTGCCACCGGTGGAACGCCAGCATCTTGTCGGCCTCGTTCACGTGGTGGACGTGGAGGTGCTGGCCGCGGAGGCCCCGAGTGCGGTCGCCGAAGTTGCGGCGCAGCCGGATCAGGTCGCGGTACATCAGGACGATGCCCGGGAACGCGTCCCGCTTGGCCCAGTCGATGGGATCGACGTCCCGGAACCACTGGTCCTCGAGGAACTCCTGGCCCTGGAAGACCATCGGGATGCCGGGGGAGGTCATGACCAGCGCCGCGCCGAGGGTGGACCGCTTCTTCGACGCCCAGCTCGCGGCGTTGCCGGGCCAGATCTCCTCCGGCACCCGGGCCTTGCCGTTGGCGACCTCGTCGTGGGACTCGGTGTAGACGACGCGGCGGAAGGCGTCGCCGTCGTAGCGGAAGGCGATCGCCTGGGCCACCTCCCACATCGAGCGCGACTCGTCGTCCGCCACGATGATCGCCTCGCGCACCGGGTGCACGAATTCGGGGTCCCACTGGCTGTCGAACCCGGCGCCGCCCTCGGCGGTCGTCTTGGTGACCCACGGGTTGGCGCGCAGGTCCTCGGCGATCGAGAGCTTCCACGGCTGGCGGGCGTCGATCTCGTCGTTCACCCACTGCATCAGGCTCCACCCTTCGGGCAGGTCGCCGGCCGGGTCGCCGTCGACCCCGTGGACGTTGCGGATCCAGGCGGTGGCGTCCCAGCGCAGCCCGTCGGCCCGGTACTCCTCGAGCCAGAACACTGCGTTGTCCCTGACGTACTGGCGCACCTCGGGCCGGCCGTAGTCGGGCCGGGTGTCGCCCCATGGCGTGGTCGAGCGCCAGTCGTTGTAGAAGTAGATCCCGCCCTTGCCGTTCTCCGTCCATCCGTCGAACTGCCACAGGTCGAGGTCGGCCGGGCCCCAGTGGTTGTAGACCACGTCGAACAGAACCGCGATCCCGAGGCGGTGGGCTTCGGCCACGAAGCGTTTCAGCTCGTCGGGGCCTCCGTAGGCGCTCTCGATGGCGAAGAGGTTGGCGGGGTTGTAACCCCACGAGAAGTCGGCGGCGAACTCGACCGGCGGCATCAGCTGAACTGCGTTGACGCCGAGGTCGGCGAGGTACGGGAGGCGTTCGATCGCCGCCTCGAGGTCACCCGGCGGGCCGTCGGGTCGGTCGTTGAACGTGCCGATGTGGAGTTCGTAGATCACCAGCTCGTTCCACGGCGGCATTTTGTAGTCGTCGTCGGGCCAGGCGAAACGGGGGTCGACGACGATCGCCGTGCCGTCGGAGTGGGTGACGTCCCTGGCGTACGGGTCGATGCGGTCGCGCACCGAGCCGTCGGGGCCCTCGATCACGAACAGGTACTGGTCGCCCGGCGACGCCCCGGACACGTCCACCGACCAGTAGCCGTCGGCTTCGTGGGCGAGGAGGTGGCGATCACGGGACCAGTCGTCGAAGGTGCCGGTCACGGTGACGGCGCGGGCGAACGGCGCCCACACCCGGAAGGTCACGCCGTCGTCGTGGACGACGGCGCCCATCCCCGGGTGAGGGGAGGGCGTGGGGTGGGGCATGGGCGGGCGCTCCTGGGATGCGGAATGTGGAAGACGCCCGCTCATTCCCGGCGCAGCGGACGTCCAAACGTGGCCACGTTACCGCGGTGCGGGCCCGGAGGCGCTGGGCGCGAAAAGTCTGCCCACGTCGCGAAAGCTTGGCCAGAACTGGCAGGGCGCAGCGCACGGGGGCGGCACTACGGTGCGGCGGCGGAGGGACATGCCGATGATTGCCGACATCCTCCTGGTTCTCGCCGGGGTCACCGCAGTTCTCGCCGGCGGGCTGGCGGCGCGGCGGCTGCGCAGGTGGCGCCCGAAGGTGAAACCCGACCAGGGCGTCTACGACCCAGGGCCCGACGCCATCGACTGGCTGCAGGTCGCGGCCCTGGCGACGCTGGGAGTCGTGCTGGTCGTGGCCGCCGTCGCGGTCTAGTCGGTCGCCACCATCAGTCGGCCGCCGCAACCCGCGTGACCCCGGCCACGTCGTACGCTTCGTCCTCGTCGAGCGTCTCCTTGTCGAGCAGGGCGGCGGCCAGCGCGTCGAGCTTGTCCCTGTGCTCGGTGAGGGTCCCCAGAGCCTTGTCGTAGCACTGCTCGACGATGCGCCGCACCTCGGCGTCCACGAGCTGCAGTGTTTCGGGCGATACGTCGCTGGGTCCGAACCCGTACGGATTGGCGTCGTCGTCCGGCAGCACCGACACCGGCCCGATGGCGTCGGACATGCCCCACTTGCCGACCATCCGCCTGGCGAGCCTGGTCGCCTGCTGGAGGTCGTTCTCGGCCCCGGTGGTCGTGATGCCGAACACCAGCTCTTCGGCGGCTCTGCCGCCGAGGGCGCCGACGATACGTCCCAGCAGGTACTCCTCCGTGTAGGCGTAGCGGTCGGCCTCCGGGCTCTGCAGGGTGACGCCCAGTGCCCTGCCCCTCGGGATGATCGACACCTTGCGAACCGGGTCGGCGCCAGGCTGGAGCATGCCGAGCAAGGCGTGGCCGCCTTCGTGGTATGCAGTGCGCTCTCGATCGGCATGGCTCATCATGATCTTGCGCTCGGCGCCCAGCACGATCTTCTCGAGAGCATCGGCGAAGTCGTTCATCTGCACCTTCTCGTGGCCGCGCCGCGCCGCCATCAAGGCGGCCTCGTTGACGAGGTTGCGCAGGTCGGCGCCCACCATGCCGGGTGTGGTGGACGCCACCGCCCCGAGGTCCACCTCGTCGGCCAGCGGCACGTTGCGGGTGTGAACCTCGAGGATCGCCTTGCGTCCCAGCTGGTCGGGAGGGCTGACGTGAACATGCCGGTCGAACCTTCCCGGCCGGAGTAGCGCCGGATCCAGCACGTCCGGCCGGTTCGTGGCGGCGACCACGATGACGCCTTCCGAACCGGTGAAGCCGTCCATCTCGGTGAGGATCTGGTTGAGCGTCTGTTCTCGCTCGTCGTGGCCGCCGAACGACATCGAGCCGCCCCGGGCCCTGCCGATCGAGTCGAGCTCGTCGATGAAGATGATCGCCGGCGCTGCCTTCTTGGCCTCCGAGAACAGATCGCGGACGCGCGAGGCGCCGACGCCCACCACCATCTCGACGAACGCCGACGCCGCGATGGAGAAGAACGGCACGTCGGCCTCGCCGGCCACCGCCCGCGCCAGCAGCGTCTTGCCCGTTCCGGGGGGGCCGCTCAACAACACACCCTTCGGGATGGCGCCGCCGAGGCGCGTGTACTTCTCGGGGTTGCGGAGGAAGTCGACGACTTCGACGAGCTCGCTCTCGGCCTCCTCGATCCCGGCCACGTCTGCGAACGTCACCCGGTCGCCTGAGGCGTCGTAGCGCTTCGCCCTGCTCCGCCCGAGGCCGCCGATGCCCGACAACCCGGCGGCGCTGCGCCGGTAGATCGTGAACAGCAGCCACACGAAGAGCAGCGTCGGTCCGAAGCCGAAGAGGAGCTGCTGCCAGAGCGCCGCCGTCCGTTCGGTCGGCTCGGCGTTGACGACGACCTCGGCGGCGACCAGCATCTGGAGCAGGTCGTCGTCGGCGAACGCCGGCCGCTGGGTCTCGAACTTCACCGACATGGTGTCCGCGTCGTCCGGGTCGGCGACCTCTTCCTTGAACGTCCCCTCGATGGTCTCTCCCTTGGAGAGCACGGACTCGACGTTGCCCGCATCCAGTTGCTCGAGGAAGAGGGTGTACGGGACCCGTATCGGCGGTTCGGGGCGCAGCAAGGCGCTGGAGATCAGCCAGTTGAACACGAAGAGCGCGACGAGAACGACCAGGAACCAGCGGCCGCCCGGCAGCCTGCTCAGCCAGCCGCGTTGCTCCGAGTCGGATGGCTTCTCGCGGTCGGGCATGCCCTCGACGCGCCAGCCGGGAGGACGGCGCTCGTCGGTGTCGGAGTTGCTGCGGCCGGTCATCGTGCGAGCGGTCACGATACCCGGGATCGGCATGTTCCCGAGGATTGAGGCCGTTCAGATCTGCTCGAAGTACCGGCGGCGTTCCCAGTCCGTGACGGCCCGGTCGTAGGCGCCCTGCTCGGTGCGGAAGAAGTGCACGAGGTGTTCGACCACCTCGTCACCGAACGCACCGCGGGCAAACGTCGAGGCGTCGAGAGCCGCCACGGCGTCCTGCAGCGACCCCGGGACCTGCGGAAGGCCGGCCGCCGAATAGGCGTCTCCGGAGAATCGGGGCGGCGGCTCGATCTGATTGCGGATTCCGTCGAGGCCGGAGGCGACGATCGCTGCATATGCGAGGTAGGCGTTCACGTCGGCGCCGGGGAGCCGCGACTCGATGCGGAGCGAGCCGTCCTTTCCCACCACCCGGAACCCGACGGTGCGGTTGTCGCGGCTCCATGCCAGGCTCGTGGGCGCCCACGAGCCGGCCTGGTAGCGCTTGTACGAGTTGACGGTGGGGGCGTAGAAGGGCATCAGCTCGGCGGCGTGGGCGATCCAGCCGCCGAGGAACCAGCGGAAGAGGTCGGACTCCCCGCCGCCGTCACCGGGGAAGAGGTTGGCGGCGCCGGCGTCGTCCCAGACGCTGACGTGCATGTGGCAGCTCGATCCTGCGAGCCTCTCGTCCACTTTGGCCATGAACGTGACCGCGAGGCCGAGCTGGTCGGCGAGGTCCTTGAGGCACAGCTTGTAGATCGTGTGCCGGTCGGCCATCGCCAGCACGTCGGCGTAGCGGATGTTCAGCTCGTGCTGGCCGGGTCCCCACTCGCCCTTCGAGAACTCCACCGGCACGCCGCTGGCGCCGAGGTGGCGGCGGGCGGCGGCGTTGAGGGGCTCGTGGCGGGCGCCCTGCAGCACGTGGTAGTCCTCGATGTAGCCGCCGGCGGGCTCCAGGCCGGCGTACCCGGCCCGGCGGGCGTCACCGTAGGTGCCGGAGAAGATGAAGTACTCCAGCTCCGAGGCGGCCTGCACCGATAGCCCGGCCGCCGCGGCCGCCTGCACCTGGCGCCGGAGGATCGACCGCGGCGCCACTGCGACCGGCTCGTGCGATTCGTCGTGCCGGACGTCGCAGAGCACGAGCGCCGACCGGTCCATCCAGGTGGCGCGGCGCAGCGTGGCCATGTCGGGAACGCAGTGGAAGTCGCCGTAGCCGCGCTCCCAGTTGGCGAACCCGTAGCCGGGAACCGGCTCCATGTCCATGTCCGCGGTCAGCAGGTAGTCGCAGGCGTGCATGCCGACCTCGGCCGTGTGCTCCAGGAAGAAGTCCGCCGCGATGCGCTTGCCGAGGAGCCGTCCGTAGAGGTCGGGGAAGGCGGTGACCACCGTGTCTACCTCGCCGGCCTCGACGAGCGCGGTCAGCTCGGCGAGCCTCAGCATGCGAGTGGGGCGTGGGTCATGTTCGCAGGCCTTCTCCCGGGGGCGACGGCGATGCTACCCGCCACCCCGGCTCTCATGCCGGGCAGCGCGGTCGGAAACTCCTTGGAACTCGTGGCTACTAATAGTAGTGTAGATGAACACTGTGAGTAATATCACGGAGACGAAGGGCAACGGCGGGACGGCGAGGATGCGTGGCTTCAAGCGAATCTGGTGGATGGCGGCGGCCTGGATCACCGTCGTGGCGGCGGCCGTCGCGTGGGGTGTGCCCCACACTGAACGCGCGCTCGAAGAGCGCGCCGGAGCGGCGCTGGCGGCGGCCGGCGTCAACGGATCGGTGAGCTTCTCGGGCCGCGGCGCCCGAATCCTCCTCGGTTCCGGCGACCAGCTGGTCGTCGACCGGGCGGCGGCCGCAGTGGCGGCCGTCACGGGCGTGCGCACGGTCGGCATGACGTTGCCGGCCGCTGCGCCGGCGCCGACCAGCAGCACGACCGCTCCCTCCGCCGGCGAGGAAGGGCAGGTGACGACGACGACGGTCGCCGCGCCGGCGCCGACCACGACC
>CAYGCW010000123.1:0-6968 GCA_964348465.1 uncultured Acidimicrobiia bacterium
ACATGATGCTGGCCGCCGCCGCCCTCGGGGTGGTCTCCTGCCCCGTGACACTTCACGACCAGCCGTGCGCCCGTGAGCTGCTTGGAGTCCCCGACGACCACGGCTGCCGCTGGGCCGTGACCTTCGGCTATCCCGACATCGCCGAGCATCGCGAGCAGCAGGAGCGTCTCCGCGCCGTCATCGGCGGAGGCCGCAAGCCCCTGGCAGACCTCGTCCACAGGGAGACCTTCGGCGTCCGAGACTGATCCCGTGGACACCAAGCGGGCCCTGCGCGAAGAGATCTGGGCGGCCATCCGAGCCGCGGGCGCCGCCCGGTTCCCCGGCGTCGAGGGCCGCATTCCCAACTTCGTCGGCGCCGAGGAGGCGGCCAATCTTCTCGCCGCAAGGGACTCCTGGCAGAGCGCAGCCGCCGTCAAGGCCAACCCCGACTCGCCGCAGTGGCCGGTGCGGGCGGCGGCATTCGCCGCCGGGAAGGTGCTGTACATGGCCGTGCCCCGCCTCGCTGCGGAGCACCCCTTCTGGCGCCTCGCCGCCGACCAGGTCGACGCCACTGCTCGGGCGGCCACGTCGATCAAGGGCGCCGCCAACTACGGACGCCCGATTGCAGTCGCCGAGATGGAACCGATCGACCTGGTGGTGTGCGGCTCGGTAGCCGTCGACGCCGACGGCGCCCGGCTCGGCAAGGGCGGCGGGTACAGCGACCTCGAGTTCGGCCTCGCCGTCGAGGCCGGGCTGATCTCCGATGCGACCGTGATCGCCACCACCGTCCACCCTGCCCAGCTGGTCGCAGCAGGCCGCATAGAGATGACCGCCCATGACTTCCCCGTGGACCTCGTGGTGATGCCCGACCGGATCCTCCAGTGCCGACCCGAACACCCCCGCCCGTCGGGGCTCCTCTGGGACCATCTCGAGGAAGCCAAGATCGACGCCGTTCCGGTCCTCGCCGCCCGCCGCCGGTGAAGCTGCCAACATGGGACCATGGAGGCGCTTCAGGGGAAACTGCTCGTCGCCTCGCCGGCGCTGATCGATCCGAATTTCCGCCGCAGCGTGGTGCTCGTCTGCCAGCACGGTGAGAAGGACGGCGCCCTGGGCCTCATCGTCAACCGCCGCACGGACCTCGCGGTGGAGCAGTTCCTCCCCGATTGGGCGCCTCACCTCTCCCCACCCGGGGTCGTGTTCGAGGGCGGCCCGGTGCAGCGGGAAGCCGCCGTCGCCCTGGCTCGCCGCCGCGACGACACGCCGCTGGACGGATGGATGGCGGTCGCCGACGACCTGGGTCTGCTGGACGTCAGCACGCCGCCATGGGAGGTGCCCGGCGTCGCCGCGTTGCGCGTGTTCAGCGGATACGCCGGCTGGTCACAGGGCCAACTCGAAGCCGAGATGCTGAGCGGCGACTGGTTCGTGGTGCCGGCGATGCCCGGAGACGTCTTCGGCGACGACCCCGACCCTGCCTGGCGACGCGTGCTACGCCGCCAACCCGGCCGGCTGGCGATGATGGCGAACTTCCCCGACGACCCCACGATGAACTGACATGGCGGCCACGTTCGAGACCGAGGTCCAGCTGCGGGGCAAGACCGCCACGTTCCTGGTCGTGCCGGTCGATGCCCTGGCCGCCATCAGCGATCGCACGCGGGTCCCGGTCCGGGTCACCGTCAACGACCGGTACGCCTACCGCAGCACCGTCGCTCCGATGGGCGGCGAGCTCCTCCTGCCCCTCAATCGCAGGAATCGCGCCGCCGCCGGTGTGGCCGCCGGCGACACCGTCACCATCACCCTGGAACTCGACGACGAGCCCCGCGTCGTCACCCCGCCGCCCGAGTTGGCCGAAGCCCTCGCCTCCGACCCTGAGGCCGCCGCTGCCTTCGACGCCCTGTCGTACACCCACCAGCGGGAGTACGCCGAGTGGGTCGACGAGGCCAAGAAGCCGGAGACCCGCACCCGCCGCGCCGCCAAGTCACTGGAGATGCTGCTCGAGGGCCGCACCCGGGGGTGACGCCTCCTACGGCGGCAGCATCAGCGTTATCGACTTGTGGTACACCGTGTGGTGGATGTGGTTGTGGCCGTTGATCACCCGGTCCCACACCGACAGGCGGAACGTGTGGGCGCACCGGGTGGAGGTGGGGTCGCTCGGAACGGCCGCGCTCCACGTGGACGACGGCACGAGCTGGGCGCTGGGTCCGCTCCACTTCTTCGACGCCACCGGGGTGTAGGTGCGAGACGTGACGTTCTTCGACTTGTTGTCGCCCCACAATGCCCTGAGGCTGTAGCTCTTGAGATGGCCCTCCGGGTCCCATGCCGTGATGCGGAACCGGAACGCGTCCGGTCCATGGTCGACGATCGCGCACGTGTCGATGAGGTGTTGCGAGCCGCTGTGGACGTGGATCAGCGCGTCGATCACCGCCGTGGCCCTCCCGTTGTCGATCCGCACGAGGAGCGAGTCGGTGTCGACCTGGGTCCCCGGCCGCGCCGTGTATGTGGTCACGGCGATCCGATGCAGCCCGTTGGGGAGCGAGCCGGTGTGCAGCCAGTAGCCGAGCCAATGGTCGTACCACACCTCACCGGGGCGGTTGATGCGGTAGTAGCGGCCGGCCGTCGGCGCGATCGGCCTCAGGATCCACCTCGACTGCGAGGTGCTCCAGCGGTACGCCCTCCCTTCGTGGCGCGGCTCCACGGTTGCCCCTCCCGGCACGTCGTGGGTCACGGTCAGCCGGAAATAGCGGGCCCCGGCAGCGTACGCCTTGGCGTGGTTGAACTTGATCGGAAGGGAGCCGCCGAAGGGTGCGTCCACGACGCGGAAGAAGTACCCCGGGTCGGTCGTCGCATAGCCGCGGGTGGCCTTGAGGCCGCCCTGGCTGATGCGGTCGTGGGGGACGTGGCCGATGCCCATGAGCAGCGGCCCGGCGGGGCCGAACACCGCCGCGAGGTAGTCCAGCTCACTGATGGCGTCGTCGCTGCAGACCAAGACCTTGCTCGCGGTGGGTAGCGCCGTGCTCGAGGGCCGCGCCGGCAGGCCGGTGGCGATCCTCGTCACCTGGGGCGTGGCCCGGGTCAGGTCGATCCGCACCAGCCGGTTGGCCGGATCCCTCTCGGGGAGCAAGATGCCGCTCTCCCCGGCGTCGCTCCACCGCATGAAAAACGGGTTGGTGAGCCCGGAAGCGATCTCGGTCTCCACGCCCGTCGCCAGGTCGATGCGCGTCACCTTGCCGCCGGCGGCGGCCTGCTGGCTCACGTACGCAAACCGCTGATCATCGGTGAGCAGCAGCCCGATGCCGCGCTCGATGCCGCCGGCGACGGTCGTCTTGGCCCCGGTGGCGAGGTTGATCCGGATCAGGCGCCCGGACGGGGCGAACTCTACGACGTGGGCGACCTGGCGCTCCTCGTCGAGGGCGATCTGGTGCGGCGCGGTCATGCCGGAAGCCACGACGGTGGCGGCGGCCCGGTTGGCGTTGGAAAGATCGACCCGGAGCAGCGTGCCCGTCCGCTCGGTCACGTAGGCGAAGTCGCCGTCGGCGGTGAGCGCCAGGTCCTCGGGCCGGTTGTAGCCGGTGCCGAGCACCCGGTAGGGAGAGCGAAGGCGGTAGGTCACCCACCGGATCCCCATGTTGTAGCCGTATGAGGTGACGAGCACCTTGGCGTAGTTGCCGGCCGTGGTCCGCACGGCGAACACGGTCCCGGTGGGCAGCTTGTTGCTGGAGTCGTTGTTGGCCGGGATTGGCGTCGAGCCGTACGCGAGTGTCTGCAGATACGAGGCCGAGATCGCGTTGAAGCTGGCGGCGCCGATCAGCGCGATCTGGGCGCCGTGCTGGGGCGTCATCCGGCGCTTGACGCTCGTCTGCTGCTCCCACCAGATGTCGGAGCCGGGAGACGCGCCCTGGAACCCCGTGTCGAGGTCGAACGTCCATGTCCCCTTGAGAGTCGTGGAGCCCGAGCTGACGATCGAGCTGGCACGCCGCAGCAGGTCGAGCCGCGAGATCTTGCCTGAGAACTCGACGAAGAAGAGCTGGTTGGTCTGTTCCTTGAAATCAGACCCGATCGCTCCGCCCAGGCCCGACCACAGGATCTCTGGCGTTGCCATGGGGACATCCCCCCTCCGAGTAGACGTGCGCCGATGCGGCGCGTTACTCCGAGCCTACGCCACGGCTCAGGCCAGACGCGTGGAATCGACGCTGGTTTTCCCGCAGCAGCGCTGTTGGGTTCAGAAAGCGCTGTAACCGTCGGGCTCCGGGGCGTCGGGCCCGGCTAATGGACGCAGAACTCGTTGCTCTCGGGGTCGAGCATGACGATCCAGTGGCCCTCCGGCTCGTCGAACGTGGCGACTTCGGTTGCTCCCCGGTCGACGAGGCGGTCGGCGGCGGCCCGCACCCGCTCGCGGCGCTCGTCGTGAGCCATGTCGCGGCTGCCGACGCTGACGTCCAGGTGAACCCGGTTCTTGGACGTCTTCGGCTCGGGGACCTTCTGGAAGAACACTCGCGGCCCGACGCCGTCCGGATCCTCGATGGCGGCGTAGTTGCCCCACCGCTCCTCGGGGATGCCGATCATGCGGGCGAAATCCTCCCACGTGTCGCACCCCGGCGGCGGCCCGGGGATGACGTAGCCGAGCGCCGCCGCCCAGAACTCGGCCTGCGCCGCCGGGTCGGCGCAATCGAACACCACCTGGATCCTCGTGGCCATGTCCAGAGGCTAGGCGTTTGCGAAGCTGCGGTGCCGGGTACGTCTGGGGGTGATCACGATCCGAGGAGTGACTGATGACGTACCGCACCCCACCCGCCTACTTCCCGCTTCCCGAGGCCGTCGAGATGCGCCAGGCCTACGGCGAGGACGTCCGCGAGCACCTCGACGACCTCATGCGCGCCTGCGAGGATGCCCGCCGCGGCTACGAGGCCGCCGCCGCCAAGGTGGAGGACGACGTGCTGGCCGCCACGTTCCGCATCTACGCCGCCCAGCGCACCGAGTTCGGCCGTGAGCTGGCCAACCTCGGCGCCACGTACGGCGTGGACGCCGACGAGGACGGCAGCATCGAGGGCCTGTTCCGCCGCGCCTGGCTGGCCGTCAAGGCCGCCTTCACCGACGGCGACCCCGAGGAGGTCATCGAGGCCGTGCTGGCGATCGAGCAGGAGACGCTCGAGGAGTACGAGCAGGCGCTGGAAGCCGGCCTGCCCCCGCACGTCGAGGGCCCGGTACGCAGCCAGTACAACAAGGTCGCCGAGGCCGTCACCAACCTCGAGCGCCTCGAGGAACGGTACGACGACTGAGGCTCGATCGGGCCAGTCGCACCCACAGGACCCGGGTTCCGCGACCCGGGTCCGCTGCTCGGTAGGGTGGCCGGGTGTCCGGGCGCCGGCGGTCGTGGTGGGGATGGGGCTGGGAGGACGCCGCCGTGACCGGCGCCGAACTGGAGGACCTCGCCGGCCGGGTGCGCGCCATGCGTCCGGAGGTGCCCGACCTCCTGCCAACGCCGCCGGTTCCCGACCTGCCGCCGCCCGCCGTCTCGCCGCCATCGGCGCTGGCGGACATGTGCGATGCCTCCGACCGGGCCCGGTCCTCCCACGCCATGGGCAAGGCCTACCGGGATGTCGCCAGGGCCCTGCGGGGCCAGATCCCCCGCCCGCCCGACCTCGTCGTGCACCCGGAATCCGAGGGCGACGTCGTCGCCGTTCTCGACTGGGCCGCCGGCGAGCAAGTGGCGGTGGTGCCGTACGGCGGCGGCTCGTCGGTGGTGGGCGCTGTCGAGTGTGACCCCGGTGACGCGTTCCGGGGCGTCGTCAGCCTCGACCTCGCCCGCCTCGACCAGGTGCCCGAGGTCGACCGCGAGTCGAGGGCCGTCCGGGCCCAGGCCGGGATCTTCGGGCCGGCGCTGGAGGAGGCGCTGGCGCCCCACGACTTGACGCTGCGCCACTTCCCCCAGTCGTTCGAGTTCTCGACGCTGGGCGGCTGGATCGCCACCCGCTCCGCTGGCCACTACGCCACCGGCCCCACCCACATCGACGACCACGTCGAGAGCCTGCGGGTCGTCGCCCCGACCGGCCTGATCGCCACCCGCCGGCTCCCCGCCTCGGGCGCCGGCCCCGACCCCAACCGCCTGTTCCTCGGCTCCGAGGGCGCCCTCGGCGTGATCACCGAGGCCTGGGTGCGGGTCCGGCCCCGCCCCGCACACCGGGCGTCGGCGACGGTGAGCTTCGCCGGCGCCGCGGCCGCGGTGGCCGCCACCCGGGCCGTCGCCCAGTCGGGCCTCCAGCCCGCCACCTGCCGCCTGCTCGACGCTGCCGAGGGGGCGCTGTTCGCCGGCGTCGCCGACGGCAGCCACACGCTGCTCTTCGGCTTCGAGTCGGCCACCGCTCCCGTCGACGGTCTGCTGGCCCAGGCGGCCAGGTCGCCGGCCGGGGAAGCGGCACCGCCGCGGCGTGGCGGGAGGGCTTCCTCCGGGCTCCCTACCTGCGGGACGGGCTGGCAAGGCTGGGGCTGGTCGTCGAGACGTTCGAGACGGCCTGCACCTGGGACCGGTTCGAGGCGCTGCACCTGGCGGTGGTCACCGCTTCGTTGGGCGCCGTCACCCGGCTGTGCGGCGGGGGAGTGGTGACGATGCGCTTCACCCACGTCTACCCGGACGGCCCGGCGCCCTACTTCACCGTGCTCGCCCCCGGCCGGCCCGGGGCCGAGGTGGCGATGTGGGACGAGGTGAAGGCGGCGGTGTCGGAGGCGATCCTCGACGGCGGCGGCACCATCACCCACCACCACGCCGTCGGCCGGGTCCACGACCCGTGGTACCGGCGTGAGCGGCCCGACGCCTATGGGGCGGCGCTGGCCGCAATCAAAGAGACCGTGGACCCGGCGGGAATCCTCAACCCGGGGGTGCTGGTGTGACGGGATCAGCCGGGCGCTCGTAACAGCAGCATCGCCCCGCCGCCGAGCAGCATCAGCGGGATGGCCGCCACCCCGCCCGGCCCCGAGCCGGGCAAGCACCCTTGCAG
>CAYGCW010000123.1:7007-7688 GCA_964348465.1 uncultured Acidimicrobiia bacterium
CCGGACCGGGGCCCGTTCGACCCGCAGGAACAGGGACAGCAGCGGCAGCAGCAGCACCATCAGCACCGCGATCCACAGCGGCCGGCTCGCCCACCACGACCCGCTCAGCAATGAGCGGCGCAGCCCGATCCCGGTCAGCAGCGACAGGACGATCGCCAGGATCAGCGCCGTCTGGTGCCACAGGTACACGGTCATCGCCATGCCGTTGGCGGTGATCACCGCGATCCACACCCGACGCCGCTGGAGCCACGCCTGCACCGGTCGTTCGATCAGCAGCGCCAGCCCGAACTGCCACACGGCGAGGCCCATCAGCATGGCGGTCGGCGGGGCGTTGTTCCCTTCGTCGCCGACGCCCAGCATGCTGTGCGAGTACACATCGAACACGACGGTGAGCACCACCAGCGAGGCGAGGCCGGCGGCGGCCATCCATACCGGTGCCCGGCGGCGGTAGGCCGCCCCATCCTGCCAGAAGAAGCCGAGCTGGTGGATGCCCAGCCAGACGAAGACGAAGTTGACCCAGCCGGCGAGGCTCACTCCGCCCTCCCTGGCGAGCAGGTCGACGGCGGCGGCGAGGACGACGCAGGCGGCGACCACGGCGGCTCCGTAGCGACGGTGCAGGCGGAGCATCGGCGGAGCGGCCGGGATCACCATCATGTAGCCGGCCAGGAACCACAGGGGCGT
>CAYGCW010000124.1:0-7678 GCA_964348465.1 uncultured Acidimicrobiia bacterium
TGGACGGCCTCACCCCTCTGGAGTTGCCTCGCTGAGCGTCATCCCAAGCGGATCGTCGTGGTCACGTCTGCTCGCGATCTGCGGCGCTCCGGCGCCCAGATCAGCCCGCGGATCTCGTGGGAGCGCACCGCAGAAGAGACGGTGCAGCAGCTGCTCCGCAACCAGGCGCTCGCCGAGCTGAGCGGTTGCGCCCGCGTGGTCGTGACGTACGGGACGGCCGGCGGCCTGGTCTTCTCGCAATGTGATCGGGAGCCGCGCGCCAAGCTTCTCTTCGACCCTGGCTGCCAGGAGGGGGAGTGGAGCACCGCCTATCCCGGGCGGGTCATCGGCTCGACATCGGTGCTGACCGCGGCGGTGGCCCGTCAGGTGATGTGCGCCGCCGACCCGGAGCAAGGCCCCTCGGAAGCCGAGTGGGAGGCTGCGGTGCAGTCCGGAGTGCTCGGCATGCGCGCCCTCCAGAGGGCCGGGTACGGCGATGCCGACGCCGGCGGCGACCTGGGCTTCCCCCTCGACGAGGTGGCCCGGGCCGTCGGCAACGAGACGGCGAAGCCTCTCGCCGTGCTCGACATGGAGCCCGACCTCATTCGGGATTTGGAGCCAACGGCGTTGTCGCGGTGGACGATCTTGGAGCGGCAGCACGGCACCAACCAGGCCGATCTCGCCAGGAAGATCGTCCGCGACGGTATCGGCCATGCCCTGGGAGAGGACGCGGCGGCGGGCATGGCGGTACCCGTGGCCAGGTTCGCCGGGCTGACCACCGTGGATCGGTTCGAGATCGAGGCGCTTCGCAGCATTCGCAGCCTGATCGGCGAGTACTGCGAGCGGCCGTCGAAGCCGCTCTCGATCGCCGTGTTCGGAGCACCCGGCTCGGGGAAGTCGTTCGGGGTCGAGCAGGTCACGTTCGACTACGTCGCCAGCCAGCCGGAGAAGCATGCTCCGGTGACGAAACTGGACTTCAACCTGTCTCAGTTCCGCGGCGCTTCGGAGCTGTTCGAAGCACTGCACCAAGTCCGCGACGCCGGGCTGTCGGGCCACCTCCCGCTCGTGACCTGGGACGAGTTCGACGCCACCCTCGAGGGACAGGAGCTCGGCTGGCTGCGGTACTTCCTCGCTCCGATGCAGGACGGCAGGTTCCAGCAGGGAGAGATCACACACCCGATCGGAGCTGCCATCTTCGTGTTCACCGGAAGCACCGCCGAGCGGATGGTGTCGTTCGGGAGGCTGCGGGACGGGACCGTCATGCCTGCCGCGAAGTCCGCCAAGGTGGACGACTTCAAGAGCCGGCTCGACGGCTACATGGACGTTCCCGGGATCAACCCCACCGATGCGGACAGCGAGGCTCACGTCGTCCGGCGCGCCATCATCCTGCGCAGCATCATCCTCCGCGACGCCAGACAGCTCGTGGAAGAGGTGCGCGAGGGTGGCGGCACTCGCAAGGTCATCAACATCGACGACGGCGTGCTCCGAGCCTTCCTCGAAACCGAGGGTTACCAGCACGGCATCCGTTCGATGACGTCCATCGTCAAGTCGAGCCGGCTCGCCGGTGAGTCCAAGTATCTGGTGTCGAGTCTGCCGCAGGAAGACCAGCTCAGGCTGCACGTCGGCGCCGACTTCCGCCAGAAGGCCATGGAGACCTTGTTCGGCGGACCGTGACGGCGGGCGGGCCGGCCCCGCCGGTATCGTCGCCGAATGAGCGTGCGGCTGCCGTCGGCGTGTGTGGTGGTGCTCGTCGGACCCTCCGGCGCCGGCAAGAGCGCCTGGGCCCATGAGCACTTCCCCGCCAACACGATCGTGTCCTCAGACCGGCTGCGGGCCACCGTCGGCGAATCCGAGCACGACCAGCGAGCGGGTGGGGACGCTTTCGACGTGCTCGACCTGATCGTGTCGCGCCGGGTCGCCCGGGGCCTGCTCACCGTCGTCGACACGCTCGGCCTCGACGACGAGCGCCGGCTCGGCTACCTGGAACTCGCTCGCACCCACGGCTTGCCGTGTTACGCCGTCGGCTTCGACACTCCCGCCGAGGTGTGCCGGGAGCGCAACAGCCACCGGACGCGGCCGGTGCCCGTCAAGGTGCTCGACGGGCAGCTGCGCTCCTGGCGGCGGGTGCGCCGGCAGCTTCCCGGCGAGGGGTTCGACGCCGTGCTGGCGCCGGGTCCGGTCGAGATCGTTGCGGAGCAGTTCCTGGACGCGGATGCCCACGCCCGCCGCCAGAATGCCAACCCTATGGGCCTGCAGTTCGGTCTCCAGCTGTCGAGCTTCACGTGGGAAGGCGGCGCCGCCGACGTCCGGCCGCGGCTTACCGAGGTGGCGACGGCGGCCCAGGAGGCGGGCTTCACGTCCTTGTGGGTGATGGACCACTTCATCCAGATCCCGCAGGTGGGGCGGGAGTGGGACCCGATGCTGGAGGCCTACACCACGCTCGGCTACCTGGCGGCGGTCACGAACCGGGCCCGGCTCGGGACGCTCGTCACGGGGGTCACCTACCGCAACGTGGCCCTGCTCGGCAAGATGGTCGCCACCCTCGACGTGCTGTCCGGCGGCCGGGCCGTGTGCGGGATCGGGGCGGCCTGGTTCCAGCGTGAGCACGACGCCTACGGGTTCGACTTTCCGGCCGTCAAAGCGCGTTTCTCGCTGCTCGAGGACGCGCTCGACGTGCTGCCGCTGATGTGGGGGCCGGGCTCGAAGTCCTACGAGGGCCGGGCCATCTCCGTGCCCGACACGATCTGCTACCCGCGCCCGATCCAGGACCCGGTCCCCATCCTGATCGGCGGGCAGGGCGAGCGGCGCACGCTGCGGCTGGTGGCCAGGCACGCCCAGGCGTGCAACCTCTTCGGCGACGCCGCCACGGTCGCGCACAAGCTGAAGGTGCTCGCAGCCCACTGCCGCGCCGAGGACCGCGACATCGCCGAGATCGAGGTGACCCACCTCTCGCCGGTAGTGGCGGCGCCGGACGGCGCGAGCCTCGACGCCATCGTCGAGGAGCAGCGTCCGGCCCGGATGGGCGCCGCCGCCTATGCCGCCCGCGCCAACGCCGCCACGGTCTCCGATCACATCGGCCGGTTCCGGGAGCTGGCCGAGGCCGGCGTCGAGACGGCCATCGTGGCGATGCCGCCGGTTGCGACCGTCGACGCCATCGGCCGGTTCGCGCCGGTGGTGGCGGCGTTTCGGTGAGCCGGCCCCTGCGCGTCGGGGTCCAGCTCCCCGAGGTTGAGCGCGAGGTGCGCTGGCCCGAGTTGCGCGACATCGCCCGCGCCGCCGAGGAC
Organism: uncultured Acidimicrobiia bacterium; assembly: GCA_964348465.1. GTDB lineage: Bacteria > Actinomycetota > Acidimicrobiia > Spongiisociales > JAOTWH01 > CAYGCW01. Next base: position 3,264 of record CAYGCW010000124.1, read on the forward strand.
ACGGGCTTCGACTCGATCTGGGTCGGCGACCACCTCCTGTACCGCGACGAGGTCAACGGGACCAGAGGGCCGTGGGAGGCCTGGTCGCTGCTGGCGGCGCTGGGGGAGGCCACCGCGCGGGTGGAGATCGGGCCGCTGGTGGCGGCGACCAGCTTCCACAGCCCGGCCATGCTCGCCAAGAAGGCGGCCACCGTCGACGAGATCAGCGGCGGCCGGCTGATCCTCGGCCTCGGCGCGGGCTGGAACGAGGTCGAGTACCGGGCGTTCGGCTTCCCGTTCGACCGCCGCGCCTCGCGCTTCGAGGAGGCGTTCACGATCATCCGCACGCTGCTCCGGGAAGGCGTCATCGACTTCTCGGGTCGCCACTACGAGGCTCGCGACTGCGAGCTGGCGCCGCGCGGCCCGCGTCCTGGGGGACCGCCGCTCATGATCGGATCCATCGGCGCCCGGGTGCTGCGGATCGCCGTCCCCCACGTCGAGCTGTGGAACACCTGGCACGCCTGGTACGGGAACCGGCCCGAGGGGCTGGCGGCCCTCCAGGCGAAGGTAGACCAGGCCTGCCGCGACGTCGGGCGACCTCCCGGGGAGGTGGGAAGGACCGCGGCGGTGATGATCCAGCTCGCCCGTGGCCGCGGGCGCCGCCACGGCAGCCCCGGCCGGCCCACTTCCGAGCCGCTCCGGGGCACGCCCGAAGAGCTCGCTGCAGCGCTGCGGACGTTGGCTGCCGCCGGTATCGGCCACTGCCAGATCGTGCTCGATCCCATCGACACGGCCGCGGTCGAGGAGATGGGCGGGGTCCTCGCTCTGCTCGATGCCTGAGAAACGCAGTCGAGGCGGTCGGGGTCGGTGCCGTCTGACGGTGGGCAGTACCATCTTCGCAGCGGTCCCGGAGGTCAAGCGTGGCAACCAACATCGGCATCCTCACGGCGGGCGGCGACTCGCCCGGCCTGAACGCGGCGATCCGCGGGGTCGGCAAAGCGGCGCAGCGCACGTTCGGGATGAACGTGATCGGCTTCCTCGACGGCTTCCGGGGGCTGATGCAGAACCGCACGCTGCGGCTCGACGGCGACACGCTGTCGGGAATCCTCACCAAGGGCGGCACGATCCTCGGCACGAGCCGCGACAAGCCCCACAAGATGGAGCTGGGGGGAGCCGTTCACGACATGACCGACGTGATGGTCGAGAACTACCGTCGCCATCACCTCGACGCCCTCGTCTGTCTGGGAGGCGGGGGGACGCAGAAGAACGCGTTGCGGCTGGCGCGGGCCGGAATGAACGTCGTCACGCTCCCCAAGACGATCGACAACGACGTCGCCCTCACCGACCGCACCTTCGGCTTCGACACGGCCCTCGGCATCGCCACCGAGGCGATCGACCGGCTGCATTCCACGGCTCACAGCCACCACCGCATCATCGTCGTGGAGATCATGGGCCACAATGCCGGTTGGCTGGCGCTCGGTGCAGGAGTGGCAGGCGGCGCCGACGTCGTCTTGATCCCTGAGATCCCGTACTCGATCGAGGCCGTCGCCGCCAGCCTCACGGCGCGCCGCAAGGCGGGGAGCCGCTTCTCGATCGTTGCCGTTTCCGAGGGCGCCATGACCCAGGCGGACACCGAGGCGATGGCCGAACTCAAGCAGCGCCGCAAGGACGAGTCGCTGTCGGATGAGGAGCGTGAGCAAGCGGCCAAGGCGCTCGAGGAGCTGCGGACCTCGCAGCAGGACAGCACCGTGCGGCTGGCGCGGCGGCTCGAGGAGCTGACGAGGCTGGAGTCGCGGGTGACCATCCTCGGCCACGTGCAGCGAGGCGGCACGCCGTCGCCCGTCGATCGCCTGCTCGCCACCCAGCTCGGCACCGCCGCCGCCGAGGCGGTGGCCGCGGGCCGCCATGGCGTGATGATCGCCGTGCGGGGCGACGGCACCGAGCCGGTGCCGCTGGAGGACGTGGCCGGCCGTCGCCGCACCGTCCCGCTCGACCATGCGTGGATCCGAACCGCCCGCAAGCTGGGAATGGGCCTCGGGGACTGACGCACACGTCCCCGCCCGCCCCCTCAAACGCCGGGAGGCCTGCGGTCGGCCCAGGGGGCGGCTTCCTCGAGCTGGGCGGCGAGACGGAAGAGCGTCGCTTCGTCGCCGAAGCGGCCGGCGAACTGGACGCCGATCGGGAGGCCGGCGTCGTTCCAGTGCAGCGGCACCGACATGGCCGGCTGACCGGTCATGTTGAACAACGGCGTGTTGGGGATCGGATCGAGGATCTCGCTCGCGAGCTGGTCGGCGAGGATCTCCATGAGCTTGCGGACCGGGGCTCGGCGCACCACCTGGAGGATCCGCTGCTCCGTCGGGCTGGGCGACAGCTCCCCTATCGGCCAGGGGGGACGGACCAACGTCGCGCAGACGAACACGTCGGCCTCGGCCATGAAGGCTCCCATCGAGCGGCCTGCCATCCGGCTCGTCTCGATGGCGGCCGCCAATGTCGCCGCCGGTGTCTTGCGAGCGATCTGATACAGGAGCCAGGTGACCGGCTCGTAGTCCTCGGAGCGGGGGTCGCGCCGGACGATGCGGGCGGCGGCTTCGACGTCGAGGGCGGCGCCGGCGGCGGCGAGCACGACGAATGCCGCTTGAAGGTCGGTTGCGTTGATCGCAGGACGGGCGGTGTAGACATCGTGCCCCAGCGACTCGCAGAGCTGCGCGGCCCGCGCCACGGCAGCGACCGTGTCCGGGTGCATGTCGACCTCGGAGAGCAGCGAGCCCTCGAAGAAGGCGATCCGCAGCCGCCCTGGCTCGGCTCCGACCTCGGCGGAGAACGCCTGCTCCGGCGGCGGAGCCACGTACGGCGCGCCCACGTCGGCGCCGTGGGTGGCGTCGAGGAGGCGGGCGCTGTCGCGCACGCTGCGGGTGAGCGCATGCTGTTCCGACAACCCGAACCAGCCTTCGCCGAGATCGGGTCCGTGCGGGTTGCGCCCCCGGGTGGGCTTGAGGCCGAACAGGCCGCAGGCCGAGGCCGGGATCCGGATCGACCCCCCGCCATCTGAGGCGTGGGCTGCCGGGACTCCCCGGTAGGCGACCGCGGCCGCCGAGCCGCCGCTGGAGCCGCCCGGGGTGAGGCTCAGGTTCCATGGGTTGCGGGTGGGTCCGTGCAGCTCGGGCTCCGTCACCGGCGCCAGCCCGAACTCGGGGGTGTTCGACTTTCCTACGACAATGAGGCCCGACCGCCGTAGCCTGCGCACCAGCTCGGCGTCGCGGGCCGGGAGGTGGCGCCGCATCGCCCGGTTGGCGTTGGTGAGCGGTACCCCGGCCATGGCGGCGTGGAGGTCCTTGAGCAGGTACGGCACGCCGGCGAACGGTCCGTCCCCCAGGGGCTGAGCGGCTTCGGCGAGCGCCTCCTCGAAGCGCCGGTGTACGACCGCGTTGACGTGCGGCTCGTGCCGCTCGATCTCGGCGATGGCCGCTTCGACCGCCTCGACCGCGGTGATCTCCTGCGCTCGGATCGATGCAGCGAGGCCGGTGGCGTCGTACGCGGTGTAATCCACGTCAGCCCAGTGAGTCCAGGTCGTCGATGAGCAGCCGCCGCTCCTCGGGATCGGTGACCAGCTCGGCCTGAGCATGCGCCGCCTTCAGGTGGCGGTCGCGTTCCTGCGGGTCGTTCGCCAGGGCGGCCGCCCTCGCCAGGGCCTCGTGGGCATAGCCGAGGTAGAACGCAGGGAGGTCGTGGTCACGGCACCACGCCAGCGATGCCTGCCCGAACCGGCGGGCAAGCGCCGGTTCGGACAGCGCGGCGAGCGCCCGGGACACTTGCCAGTCCGAGACGGCGAACTGGAGTGGCCCGCCCACCTGCCGCCAGTGGTACCGGGACGTGAGCGCGGTCCCGAGCATGTCGAGGTCGTCCAGCTCGGTGCGCGTCGCGGTGCTCAGGTGGCGCCAGGTCTCGTTGAAGAGATCCACCGCCAGGTGCCGATGCGCCGCCGCGTCGATGGGCTCGTCGCGCGGGTCGCTCACGCCACCGATGCTAAGCGACGTCTGGCGCCGTAGGCGAGAAAAGGAACGGCCGGACGGACGATGGCGCCGCGCTAGACGGCCGACCCCGACCGGTCTCGCAGGGCCGGGCGCACCGCCAAGAAGTAGGCGATGGCTCCGACGAGCGGGACGAACTGGACCAGCACCCACGCGACCTTGTTCTGATCGATGCGCTCCCAGGCGCTGTCGGGAGCCAGGGCGGCGTCGAGTATGCCCCACATGGAGATGATGGGGACGACGAGCCAGAGCAAGAACGCGAGGCCGAAAGCCACGGGAGTCCTTTCGGGTATCGCCGGCGGCTCGTCCGCCGGGCAGGCGGGGCGCAATGTAGACGAGCTGGGCAACCCGTTCGGGATCTCCCCAACGGAGCTCAGTCTTCGATCAGCTCGACCTCGACCGCCACCT
>CAYGCW010000125.1:0-353 GCA_964348465.1 uncultured Acidimicrobiia bacterium
GGCACCATCTCGGTGATCAGCGCCGCCGCGTCGGCCCTGCTGGCTCTGTCGTTCGGCTTCACGTTCGTGGTCCTGGCCGGCGCCGCCTGCTACGCAGGAGCCGCCCTCCTCGCCCGGCCGGGGCCTCCGGGATCAGCCCCCGACGCCGGGGTTGCGGGTTGAGCCGTCCCGGGTGAATGGCACGAACGCCACGCCGCCCAGGTTCTCGGCGACCAACTCGCCCGACGCGTCGGCGGTGAACTGCCACAGCGTCTGGAAGGCGCCGACCGGGCCCACCGGGATGACCATGCGCCCGCCGGGGGCGAGCTGGCCGACGAGCGGCTGGGGGACGTGGTCCGGGGCGGCCGTGACGA
>CAYGCW010000125.1:363-683 GCA_964348465.1 uncultured Acidimicrobiia bacterium
TTGAGCTGTTCGATCAGCGGCGGCGGCACGTGCGTGGCGACCGCCGTGACGACGATCGCGTCGAACGGCGCGTGCTCCTCCCAGCCGAAGTAGCCGTCGGCCGCCAGGGTCGCGATGTTGGAGTAGCCGAGCTCGGCCAGCAGCGCCGTGGCGCGGTCGGCCAGCTCCGGGATGATCTCGATCGTGTACACGTCGAGGCCCATCTGCCCGAGAATGGCCGCCTGGTACCCCGACCCGGTGCCGATCTCCAGCACCTTGTCTCCCGGGGCGACGCCCAGCTCATCGGACATCAGCGCCACGATGTAGGGCTGGGAGATCGT
>CAYGCW010000125.1:693-5822 GCA_964348465.1 uncultured Acidimicrobiia bacterium
GGCCGCGCTCGGCTGCGCGTCCAACCGCAGCGGACTCCCCGCCCACCGCATGAGTTTATCGGCGCGATGGTTCGGCTCATCCAAGGAAAAGCCCGGCCGGCGGAGGCGCGCAGCGGCCCGGACTCAGGTGGGTCCGGGCCGCCACAGGGTCGTCCAGCGATCAGCTGGTCTTGCGGCTCCATGTCGTCGGGGACGAACATGTGGCGGGGGACCGTCCGCAGCGCCTCCAAGACCAGCTGATCGCTGATCCCGCGCGCTTCGATCTGGTCGCCGACCATCCGGTCCCGCTCATCGGCGCGGTCGTCGGGCGCAAACGTGGGCGGCGTGAGGCCGGCGGAGTCGGTCTGCGTGGGGGCGGGGGTGGGCGGCGGCGCGGTCGTGGAGCTCGGCGCCGTGGTGGCCGGCGGGGGTGGCGACGTGGTGGTGGTGTCGACGGCGTCGTCCCCACACGACGCCGCCGCCAGGACCAGGGCGAGCAACGCGGCGCTCCGCCTCATGGTCCCGAGCGTAGCGACCCGGCGGCCGCGTCAGGCGCCGCGCCGGGTCTCGGCCCAGGTGAGGCCGCGCTGGACGTCGGGTTCCCGGGGCAGCCCGAGGACCTGCTCGGCGACGATGTTGCGCTGCACCGCGAACGTGCCGCCGCCGATCGTCAAGGCGGGTGAGAAGAGGAACCCGTAGTGCCAGATCGGGTCGACCTCCGGGAACTGGGCGGCCCCGGCCGCAGACAGGACCACCTCCGTGGGGGCGGCTTGCTCGCGGGCCGGAACGGTGCCGGCCGGGCCGGATCCGGTCAGCATGGCTGCCGGGCCGACGGTGTCCTGGGCCAGCTCGAGGACCCGCCTGCCGTGGTCGTCGGAGAGTATCTTCTGGATCGATGCCTCCGGGCCGGGCGTCCGGCCGTGGATGCGGGCCGAGACCGTCCGCAGCTGGGTGAGGCGCAGGACCTCCGCCTCGCAGTAGAGCGCAGCCAGCCGATCCCGCAGCCGCGGATCGTCGGCGCCGCCCGACTCTCGGATGAGGTCGACCAGGCGGTGCGCCGGCGGGCCGGCCCCCCACAAGGACCCGCCCGACGACAGCGAGGCGCGCTCGTTGGCCAGCGTGACCTTGGCGAGCCGCCAGCCGTCGCCTTCCTCGCCCACGAGCAGCTCGGCCGGCAGCCGCACGTCGTCGAAAAACACCTGGTTGAACGAGTGGGCGCCGGTCATGTCGACGATCGGCTGCATCGTGATGCCGGGCGCGTCCATCGGGCAGATGAAGTACGAGATGCCTCGGTGCTTGGGCATGTCGGGGTCGGTGCGGTGGATGAGGATCCCGATGGCGGCGTGGTGGGCGCCCGACGACCAGACCTTCGAGCCGTTCACCACGTAATGGTCGCCGTCGCGCACGGCCCGCGTACCGAGGCCGGCGAGGTCGGAGCCGGCGTCGGGCTCGCTGAAGAGCTGGCACCACACCTCTTCGCCGCTGAAGATCTTCGGCAGGTACCGCTCCTGTTGCTCGGGCGTGCCGGCCAGCAGGATCGTGGGCGCCGCCCACCCGATCCCGATGGCGTTGCTCGGGATGGTCACGTCGGCCGCGGCCAGCTCCTCGTAGATGAGCAAGTGGTCGAGCGGCGCGGCGTCCAGTCCCCACGGCCGCGGCCAGTGCGGCACCACGTACCCGGCCGCGGCGAGCTGGCGACCCGTCGGGTCGGGATGCTCGGCCAGCCAGGCACGCACCTCGCGGCGGCGCGGGTGATCCGGACCGGGCATGTCGAAGTCCACGGAGCATCCTCGGGCTGGCCGAGTCACGATAGGCGGAGCGGCGCCCCGGCTCGGCATCGCGGAGCACCCGCGAGCCCCTCCGGTCGCGGCTGCGCTTCTAGCATCTGCGTGCCCCTCCCGGGAGGACCCTTTTGCGGCATCCGCCGACGACCGCCACGGGCCGATGAGGCTCGGCGTCTGCTACTACCCCGAGCACTGGCCGCCGCAGCGCTGGGCGGCCGACGCCGGGATGATGGCCGGCCTCGGCCTCCAGGTCGTCAGGATCGGCGAGTTCGCCTGGGCCCGCTACGAGCCGGCCCGCGACCGGTTCGACTGGGAGTGGCTCGACCGGGCCATCGACACGCTCGCCGCGGCCGGCCTCGAGGTGATCCTCGGCACGCCGACCGCCACGCCGCCGATCTGGCTGGCCGAGGAGCGGCCCGACATCCTGCTGGTCGGTCCCGACGGCCGCCGCCGCCCCTACGGCAGCCGGCGCCACACCTGCCCCACCTCGGCTGCGTACCGGGAGGAGTCGGCCCGGGTGGTCACGGCGCTGGTGGAGCGATACGGCGGTCATCCGGCGGTGACGGCCTGGCAGGTCGACAACGAACCCGGCAACCACGACTCGGCTCGCTGCTGGTGCGGGGAATGCCAGACCGCCTTCACGGCCTGGCTGCGGGAGAGCTACGGCACGGTCGAGCGACTCAACGAGGCGTGGGGCACGGTGTTCTGGTCACAGGTGTACCCGTCGCTCGACGCGGTCCGCCTGCCGGCTCCCACGTCGACGGCCCACAGCCCGTCCCTGCTGCTCGCCCGGCGGCGGTTCGCGTCGCGCCAGGCCGTGGCGGCCCTCGCCGAGCAGTACGCGATCGTCGCGGCCGGCGCGCCGGGAAGGCCGGTCACCACCAACCTGTACCTGGGCGACCTCGACGTGGACGCCCGGGCGGTCGCGGCGCTCGGCGGGGTGTCCTCGTTCGACAACTACCCGCACGGCACGTCCGGCTGGTCGGAGACCGCCTATGTGCTCGACCTCGCCGCCGGCGCCGCCGACCGCGCCTGGGTCATGGAACAGCAGCCGGGTCACGTCAACTGGACGCCGCTCAACCCGGCGGTGCCGCCCGGCCAGGTGCGGCTCTGGGCGTTGCAGGCGGCGCTGCACGGCATCGACACGCTGTTGTTCTTCCGGTGGCGGTCCGCTCGCCACGGTCAGGAGCAGTACCACGCGGCGCTGCTGCTCCACGACGGGTCGCCGGCGCCGGTGTTCGGGGAGGTCGGTGGGCTCGCCGGGGAGATCGCCTCCCTGCCGCCGGGGGGGCGGCGGGCCCGGGCCGTGCTGGTGCACTCATACGAAGACGCCTGGGCGATCGAGATCGATCCCCACCGTCGGGGTCTCGATCACCGGACCTTCCTGCTGCCCGCCCACCGGGCCGCCCGCCGGCTCGGCTACGAGGTCGACGTCAAGGGTCCCGACGCCGATCTCACCAGCTACGACCTGGTGCTGGCCCCGGCCCTGCATCTGTGCACGCCGGAGCGGCTCGCTGCCCTGCACACCGCCCTCGGCGCCGGCAGCACGGTGGTGATCGGTCCGCGCAGCCTGGTCAAGGACGTCGAGAACGTGTGGGCAGGCGACCCGCTGCCCGCCGGGCTCGCCGGCCGCCTCGGTGCCCGGGTGGTCGACTTCGCCGGCTTGTCGACCGATGCTCCGCTGGCGGGCCTGCCCGCACCGGCCGCCGACTGGGCGGAGCGTCTCGAGGCCGACGACGCCGACGTCATCGCCACATGGGACGGTGGGCCGTACGGCGGCGCCCCGGCCGCGGTCCGGCGGGGAAGTCTGGCCTATGCCGGGTTCTGTGGTGCCGACGCCTGGCTGGCCCTGCTGCAGCGCCTCACGGAGCGGGACCCGGTCGCCGGCCCCGACGAGGAGCGCTTCGAGCGGGATGGGGCCGCCGTGGTGCTCGACCATCACGCCCGCGACGCCCGCGTGCTCGCCGCCGGGTGAGCAGCGTGCCCGGCGAAGTGCTCTCGCTGCAGGGCGTGTCGGTGGTGCGCCAGGGCACCCATTTGCTGCGCGACGTCGACTGGGTCGTCCACGCCCACGAGCGGTGGGTGGTGCTCGGTCCCAACGGCGCCGGCAAGACCACGATGCTCCAGGTGGCCTCCACCTACCTGACACCGACCCGGGGCGCGGTCACCGTGCTCGGCGGCCGCCACGGCGCCGTCGACGTCAGGCAAGTGCGCGAGCACGTGGGATACGCCGGTGCCGGTCCGGCGGCGCTGGTGCGCCCGTACCTGCCCGCCGTCGAGATCGTCGTCACCGGCAAGCACGCCGCGTTCGTCGACTCTCGCTGGCACGATTACGAGGACACCGACTGGGAGAAGGCCCGCCACCACCTCGGCCGCCTCGGCGCCGCCCACCTGGCGGATCGGACCTACGGGACGCTGTCGGCGGGTGAGAAGCAGCGGGTGATGATCGCCCGCAGCCTGATGACCGCCCCGGCGTTGCTGCTCCTCGACGAAGCGATGACCGGGCTCGACCTGGGCGCCCGCGAGCAGCTGGTCGCGACCCTCGCCGACTTCGCCGGCGACCCTGCCAGCCCGGCCGTGGCGCTGGTGACGCACCACGTCGAGGAGATCCCGCCCGGCTTCGGCCACATCCTCATGCTGGCGGCGGGCCGGGTGGTCGCCACCGGCAGAATCGCCGAGACGCTCACCGCGGAAGCGGTCACGGCCTGCTTCGGCGTGCCGCTCGCCGTCGAGGTGCGGGACGGCCGCTACCGGGCGTGGCGGCCCACCTAGGTCGAAGGGGTCGAGGAGGCGCGGACTTCCGACCCTGAGGGAAGCACTCCGCAGTGGATACACTGACGCCAAGGGGGTGATTCGACATGGCCGCGACCGTGAGCCTGCTATCGGACGCGGAGGTTCCAGTCGACTTCGAGGATCTCCGCCCTCACCCGTCCTTCTTTCTCGCCCAAGGCCCTCCCTTGGAGGGAATGCGCCTCACCGCGCTGAGGGCGCTGGCGGCCGACATCAACGAGACGCTGCCGGCTGCAGCGCGGATCTCCGACGATGCCGAGCCGGCTGAGTGCCCGCGCCATGCGCGACCGTATCGGGCGCCGGATGCACTCGATGTTGGTGACAGCCGCTCGGGACCTGCTCTCAGATGACATCCTCGTCGACAAGGTCGTACACGACGTTCGCCGTATCGTCGAGGCCGCGCCCGATGAGGGCCCGCTCGACGCCCTGACGACGCTCGTGGGCGACGATGCGATGTGGCGCGCTCTGCGGAGGGATCTGACACGCGAGCCTTCGCGCGAGACGTTCGCAGCAATCTGCGATGCGTTCGGGCTGGACCAGGCGGCGTATCGGCGTCGGCGGTTCGAAGGGTGGCGC
>CAYGCW010000125.1:5952-7650 GCA_964348465.1 uncultured Acidimicrobiia bacterium
CGCTGTTCGCCGTCTACGCGTCGGAGCCCCGCGCTCGCAAGGCGATCGGTGAGGCCATCGCCGGCCCTGGCTGGCCGTGGGCGTGGTTCGAGCCCGTGGCGCCCGGGACCCTCAACGAGGCGTTCACACACGGCGCCGCCCGCACCCTCTGGCTGCGCGGCATCCACCGGAGGACGGCATCCAAGCCGGACAGCAAGATCCTCGCGGGCACCGATCTCGAGTGGGCCCTCGATCCTCTCGGCGATCAATCCTTCTACTTCTCGGCAGCTCGCTGCTTCGGGCCCATCGCCGAGGCGAAGCCGTCGCTGAGCGTCGGTCTCGCGCCCCGCCGCTCCAGCGTCTGGACCGGTGGAGTGCCGGACTGGGGCGCCTACTCCGAGCGGGTGACTGATCTCCTCGAACGGGTCCACGTCGCGGCCGGGAGCTTCTACGAGCCGTTCGATGCCCTTGCCAAACCGGTAGGGCCGGTGGCGAGCGGCGACGTCATGGGTGCCTATGACATGAGCGTGATCGCGCCCGAGCTCCTCATCGACGGCCACCTTCCGGCCAAGAAGCGCCGCCTGGCCGAGCGCTGGGCCTACGACGCCGAGTTCTTCGGCTTCCGCGTCCACGACGTGACGGATCCTGGAGACGATCGGGCACCCGACGGCGAGGCCGACTTCTCCGCGGCCGTTGCCGTCGAGGGCTCGTACGTCGGCCGGATCCGGGTGTGCTTCGAAATCGCCGACGACGAGAGTGTCGCCGTGGCCGTCGAACCGGCGCTCGGGTTCCACGACGACCTCGAGGCGCTCTCGACCAACGCAGTCGACGACCTCGACCCCGACCGGCGTGAGGAGTTGCTAGCGGAGGCCTGCCTGGTGTGCGAGGAGCCGTCGTGGCTGACAGTGCGCTTCGACTCCGGGCACACGATGAGCGATCGGGTCCTCTACAGCGTGCGGCTGCGCGACGCCGTCTTCCCTCGCGAGAAGTGGGAGTTTCGCACCTTCGATGGGTACGACGTCCACGCAGAGAAGCCGACTGTCGTCAAGCTGGACGCTCAAGGCAAGGTGGTCACCACCGAAACAGGAAAACCGCGTCGAGTCTTTGCTCCGGGCGAGTTCGGCAAACAGAACTCGCTGTTGTGCTGGGTTTGGCGGAACTGGCCGCTCGACGCCATGACGGTGCAGCGCGGCTGGCTGGCATGCGACGACGGGCGGGAGGAGATCGCCGACTTCGTGCATTTCGATCCGATCACCCCGTGGGTGACGCTCATTCACGTGAAGGGCTCGTCGAGTTCCAGCCCCAACCGGGAGATCTCAACATCCGACTACGAAGTGGTGGTCGGCCAGGCGATCAAGAACCTGCGCCTGCTCGATCGCGTCGACCTCGCCGACAGGCTGGAAGCGGGCGAGGGTAGGGACGAGAAGGTGCTCGCTGCGGTCTGGCACAACGGCCGGCGCTCGAAGCGATCCGCGATGGCGGCGGCGATCCGCGCAGCCGGTGCCGATTACGGGCGCAGCGTGGTCGTCGTGCAACCACGCGTCACCGCCGGCGAGTACGACGCCGTGCACGAGTTCAGAGCACGTGGCGTCGACAACTCCCGCGTGCGGCGCATGCAGCAGCTCGACACGCTGCTGCTGGAAGCGGAGGCGGCATGCCGACACCTCGGAGCCGACTTCCAGGGGGTGGGCCAGGCGGTCGCCGGCTGACCGCCAGGCG
>CAYGCW010000126.1:0-7641 GCA_964348465.1 uncultured Acidimicrobiia bacterium
CTGTGGGCCATGGACTGGGACCAGGCGGCGATCGACGCCTTCATGGGCTAGAGGCGCCACCGTCCGGCCTGCGGGCCGTCCCGATCGCTCGCAGGGCATGATCCGATGGCCCCGCATCGGGTCCAGCGCGATCCCGATGCGCCGGTGGGCCGGCGCGGTCAGCTCTCGGCCAGCTCCGCCTGGAGCCGGGCCAGGAACTGGCGGATCGCCAGCTCGTAGCGGGGACGGTCGACGTTCCACGCCAGCAGGTGGCCGGCGCCTTCGAACCGCTCATACGAGACCAGGTCGGGCCGGGCCGCGGCGAACTCGTCGCTGGTAGCCACCGGCACCAGGTCGTCGCCGCTGCCGTGGATGAGCAGGATCGGCGTCTTGAACTCCTCCGCCCTGCCCACCTGGTCCAGCGACGCCCAGCGCACGTGGAAGCGGAAGGCGGCCAGCGCCTTGGCGGGACCCGCCAGGTACTTCTGCAACTCGGCTTGCCGGATCGCGGTGTCGGCGATGTCGTCGACGGCCAGCACCGGAGAGTCGTAGATGGCGCCGATGGCACGGGGCGCCAGCGCCGACTCATGGAGGAACGTGGAGACGAGGGACGCCCCCCTGTCGTGGGCCAGCATCACCACCCGCTCGGCTCCCTGTTCCCGCGCCCAGGCTACGGCGGCCTCGACGTCGGGCCATTCGTCGAGACCCCAGCGGTGCAGGCCGTCCTCGGGCACCGGCGCGCCGGGGTCGCCGCGGTAGGTGATGGCCAGCACCGGGTAGCCGAGGTCGACGAGCTGCGGCAGGACGTTGTTGACCGCGCCGCGGCCGACGCCGTCCCAGCCGTGCACGAACACGACCCAGACGTCGTTGACCCCCGGGACCAGCCAGGCGGGCAGGGCGCCCAGTTCGCTCGGGATCTCGACATCCTGGTAGCGGATCCCGTGGGCGACGAGGGGGTTGCCGGGGCTGAGGTGAGGGCCGAGGGACACGACGTCACCCGCTGAGATGGAACCGGTCGACGCCGAGAAGTCACGCAGCACGGTCTCCTCGCCGACCACCCGCACCGCCCCGGCCCTTCCGGTGCCGCTGGGCCCGCGTACGGCCAGCAGCCCGTCGAGCTGGGATACCGGCGAGCGGGTCAGCTCGATCGTCCCGCCGGCGATGCCTACCACCTCCACCTGCGGATCCCCGAGGTTCAGGTCGGATTGCAGCACCCACCCGCGCAGGTCGTCCGCAGCGCCCCAGGCGGCGTTGCCAAACCACCAGGCCGCGCCGACGAGGCCGGCGACGATCGCCACCCGCACCAGCGTGCCTGCGACGCGTCTCACCAACAGGGACCTCCGAACCGGTACCAGGATGCTAGGCCGGGCCGGCTGCCACCCGGGTACACCCACCGGCGCAGCACCGCAACCATCTAGCCTGCGCCTGTGCAGTCCCCGGCCGTCGTCGTCCACATCGACATCCCGGCGCCCCTCGAACGGGTGTGGGAGGAGGCGGCCGTGATCGAGGATCACGTCGAGTGGATGGCCGACGCCGAGTCCCTGGAGTTCCTCTCCGAGGAGCGGCGCGGACCCGGGGTACGCATCGCAGTGGAGACCCGCATCGGACCATTCCGGACCCGGGACGAGATGACGTTCGTGGCGTGGGACCCGCCCCGGCGCATGGCGGTTGAGCACCGGGGTCTCTTCAAGGGGACGGGCGAGTTCACGTTCGAGTCACTCGGGCCGGCCACCACCCGCATGACCTGGAGGGAGCGGATCGAGTTCCCTCTGTTCCTCGGCGGGCCGCTCGGCGGGCTCGCCGCCAAGCCGGTGCTCGCCTTGGTGTGGCGCCGCAACTTGCGCCGTTTCCGGCGCCGGTTCACCGCCTGAGGACCTGGCGGCCCGGTGAGCCGCCGGCGGACGCTCAGCGGCCCGTGAACTCGGCCTTCCGCTTCCCGAGGAACGCGGCGACTCCCTCGCGGGCGTCTTCGGTGTCGAAGCAGGCGGAGAACGCCTCGGCCTCGGCGGCGAGGCCGTCGTCGATGGGGCGGCCCCAACCCTCGCTCATCGCCCGCTTGGCGGCCCCGATGGCCACCGTCGGGCCTGCGGCGAACCGGGCGGCGTCGGCCTTGGCCAGGTCGAGCAGTTCACCGGCAGGCGCCACCTTGTGGGCGAGCCCGATCTCCTTGGCCTCGTCGGCGCCCACGAAGCGGCCGGTGTAGTTCAGCTCCTTGGCCGTGGTGAAGCCGACGAGGCGCGGCAGCCGCTGGGTACCGCCGGCGCCGGGGATGATCCCGAGCTTGATCTCCGGCTGGCCCACCTGGGCGTCCTCGGCCATGTAGATGAAGTCGGCGCCCATCGCCAGCTCCAGCCCGCCGCCGAGGGCGTAGCCCTGCACGGCCGCGATCACCGGCTTCGCGAGCTGCTCGAGCTCGCGGATCACGCCCGACAGATGGCCGGCGAGGAAGTCCGGCTCGTCCGACTCGAACGCCGCCTGGAACCCGGTGATGTCGGCGCCGGCTGCGAAGTGGGGCGTGCCGGTGATCACCACCGCCCGCACCTCCGGGCTGGCGGCGCGCGCGACGGCTTCGGCGATCGCGGTGCCCAGCTCGGCGTTGAGAGCGTTGACGGGTGGCCGGTTGAGGGTGATGACGGCGACGGCCCCATCGACGTCGTATTGGACCAGGCTCACGGCGACTCCTCGGTGGCGTACCGCGCCAATCTAGGAGCGGGCGGCGCGCCCTTCGCCGTCGAGAAGCCGGGCTGCCGCGGCCCAGGGGTCGAGGCGCCTGCTCACGACGTCCTCCAGCACCGACCCCACCTGTTCCCCCGCGGCCGCCGCCCGCACCCTGCGCTGCACCAGATCGGCGATGGCGTCCTCGACCTCCCGCGCGAGCCGGTCGGCCCGCCGGCGAGCCAGGTCGCCGCTCTCCTCCAGGTGGGCGCGATGGTCACGGATCGCCTGCCAGAGCTCGTCGATGCCTTCGCCCTTGGTCGCGACGGTCACCAGCACCGGCGGCCGCCACCCCCGCTCACCTCCCAAGTCGAGCATCTGCTCCAACTCCCGCACGGTCGCGTCGACGCCAGGGCGATCGGCCTTGTTGACCACGAACACGTCACCGACTTCCAGCAGGCCCGCCTTGGCGGCCTGGATGCCATCGCCCCAGCCGGGCGTGACCACGACGACGGTGGTGTCGGCGTTGGAGGCGATCTCGACCTCGGCCTGGCCGACGCCGACGGTCTCGACCAGCACGATCGGGAACCCGGCAGCGTCGAGCACCGCCAGTGCCTTGGGAGTCGCCGCCGACACGCCGCCCAGGTGTCCCCGGCTCGCCATCGAGCGGATGTAGACGCCCGGGTCGCCGGCGTGCTCCTGCATGCGGATGCGGTCCCCGAGGATCGCCCCGCCGGTGTAGGGGCTCGACGGGTCCACGGCCAGCCCCGCCACCTCGCGGCCGGAGGCCCGCACGGCTGTGATCAGGGCGTCCGTGAGGGTGCTCTTCCCGGCCCCCGGCGCTCCGGTGAGGCCCACCACGTGGGCGCCACCGGTGTGGGGGAACATCTCGCTCAGTGCCGGCCCGGCACCGGGCCGGTCGTTCTCGACGACGGTCAAGAGGCGAGCCAGCGCCCGGCGGTCGCCGGCACGTGCCGCGGCGACCAGGTCACGAGGATCGGCGGCGGACGACATGCGGCGGGAGCTTACCGGCGCCGGGTGGCCGCTTCCCTAGACGGCGACGACGGTCTCCACGCCCGGAACGCGGTCGCGCAGGATCCGCTCGATGCCCGCGGTCAGCGTCATCGTGGACATCGGGCAGCCGCCGCAGGCACCGACGAGCTGGAGCGTCACGGTGCCGTCCTCGACTCCCAGGAGGATCAGGTCGCCGCCGTCGGCCTGGAGCGCCGGCCGGATGTACTCGAGCGTCTCGTCGAGCAGGCCGAGATCCACGCCTTCCGCGGCCGTATCGCCCTCGGCGTCGGCGACGGCGGTCGTCGTCGGGGTCTCGTGGTCGGTCATCGCGCTCCTCGGCTCGCGGGACGGCTCATGGTCTCCCGGTGCCACCACCGGGGACTTTCCCCTGTTCCCATAGTGTAAATGGTTCGAGCCGGTACGCGAAGCTCGCCGCCCGTCAGCCCTTCCGGACCGGGGTGACCGCCCGTTTCGAGATGACGCTCGAATGCCCGTCGTCCCAGCGGACGTGCACGGTGTCCCCATGCACCTCTTCCACGGTGCCCTTCCGCGGCACCTGGCCCACCTTCTTGGTCAGCTCGGCGACCTTCGTGCCCTGCCTCAGCACGTATACACCTCCTGAGAGCGCGCACCCAGATTCTACGACAGCCGGACCGGGTACGTCCTGGGTCGGAAGTCCCGCAGCAGATCGAACAGAAGGCCCGGAGGCGGCACCACGGCCACCCTCCCGCCACCGGCGGGCAGCAGCCGCCACGAAGCGTCGCCGCCCACCGCAAAGCGCTCGCCGTCCGCGATCACCGCGAACCGACCGTGGCCGTGGACGACCACTTCCTCCTCACCCCACATGAGGCCGACCGCCACATCCTCGGGCAGCATGTCGGGCCGGGCCTCCGGCTGCAGGCCCCCGTAGTAGTGGCCGAGGATGGCGGCGTAGCCGGCGCCCTGTTCTGCCATCGCCAGGGCGCCGTACTGGCTCATCCCGATGTGATGCCCCCAGCCTCGCCCCGAGATCACCACCGTGGAGGCGTAGGCGATCTGGCCGGCTGGGATCCACGGAGCGAGGAGACGGTCGAGGACGCGGCGGACGTCGACCACGTCGATCTGGAATCGGTAGGACAAGATCGGTTGCGGGTAGCGGCGGCCGTCGGGACGCAGGCCCGGGAGCAGCTCGGGGTAGAGATCTCTGCCCTTGCGGTTGAACGCGGCGCGGATGTCGCCGATCTGGACGACGGAGGTGCGGCCCCCCGCTCTGATCTCGACCGGCCACACCCCCTGGCCAGGTGGGCGGCTGACGACCCGCACCGACTCCAGCGGTCCGGCCACGTCGAGTCCGTCGGCGGCGAGGATGTCGACGAACGCGGCGGCGGGGAGGGCGCTCCGCCAGGTCTCGAACGGCGAAGGCTCGCCCGGCGATTGGGCGCCCCGTAGATAGGTGCGGGGTTCGCTTCCTTGCCAGATGTCCTGAATGGCTTCGGTGCGCCCGCCGGACGTCGAGTGGTAGAAGGTCTGTGCCGGCCCTTCGTCGTACACGAGGATCTCGTCGGCGGTGCGGGTCACGGCCGCCACCCAGCGCTCCCCGCCCTCCAGGTCGGCCGTGCCGGCGCCGGCGTAGACCTGGCAGGCGCTCGTCGCGCAGATGTCGTAGCCGTATTTGCGGCCGTTGCTGCTGCGCCCGCCGGCCAGCGTCGCCGCCAGGTAACTCCGCGCCGCCACTGCCTGGGCGGCGAGCGCGTCCTCCGGCCAGCCGTAGGGGACCTCTTTGATGCCGGCGAGGTAGCCGTCGATGCCGGTGTGCTCCACCACCGCCAGGCCGTCGTCGTGAGCCCGGATCTCGAGCACGCCGCCGTACAGCCGGCCGGCCAGTGCGACGACAGATCCGGGGGCGGGCTCGATGCGCAGGACGCGGAACGTGGGAATGGCGCCGCCCTCCGGTTCCTGCGCGGCCACCGGCACTGCAGCCGCCAGCAGGGCTGCGAAGGCCAGCGCCGCCGCGCCGACGGGACGCATCGGGATCAGCCCGCCCCCGCCCCGCGGGAGATCGCCGCGCCCAGCGAACGGAGCTTGCCGACCAGGTCGTCGTAGCCGCGGTCGATGTGGTGGGTCTCGGTGACGACGGTGGTGCCCTCGGCGCGCAGCGCCGCGCTGACGATGGCGGCTCCGCCGCGGATGTCGCAGGCGTCGACCTCGCATCCGTCGAGGGAGGGCACGCCCCTGATGACGACGTGCTGGCCTTCCGGCAGTATGTCGGCGCCCATCCGGTTGAGTTCGCCGATGTAGCGGAAACGGGCGTCATAGAGGTTCTCGGTCATCAGCGACGTCCCGTCGGCCACCGACAGGAGGGCCACCATCTGCGGGTGCATGTCGGTGTGGAAGCCCGGATAGGGCAGCGTGGCGAAGTCCACCGCTGTGGGCCGATCGGGCCCCGTCACCTCGATCCAGTCGTCGCCGACCTTCACCTCGCATCCGGCGTCGGCCAGCTTGCGCAGCTCCATCCGCAGGTGCAGCGGCACGCATCCGGTGACCCGCACCGAGCCGCGGGTGATCGCGCCGGCGACCAGGTAGGTGCCCGCCTCCAAACGGTCCGCCACCACCCGGTGCCGGCTCGGCGACAGGCTCCCCACCCCGTCAACCTCGATCGTCGAGGTCCCGGCGCCCTGGACCTTGGCGCCCATCTCGGCCAGCAGCGCCGCCATGTCCTGGATCTCCGGCTCGCGCGCCGCGTTGCCGATGACCGTGCGGCCCCGGGCCAGCACGGCCGCCAGCAGCAGATTCTGCGTGGCGCCGACGCTCGGCATCTCGAGGTGGATCTCCGCCCCGCGTAACCCTCCCGGAGCGTGCCCGATCAGCTCGCCGTGGACCAGGGCGAACTCGGCTCCCATCTCCCGCAAGCCCTCGAGGTGCAGGTCGATCGGGCGGGTGCCGAAATCGTCGCCGCCGGGAAGTGCCACCCGGGCCTCGCCGCAGCGGGCGAGCAGCCCGCCCAGCGCCAGAATCGATGCCCGCAGCCGCCGCACGAGCTCGAGCGGGGCCTCGGGGTTCAGGGCCTCGGGAACTGCGACCTCGAGGACATGCTCTTCGAGGTGACATTCGGCGCCGAGATGCTCCAGCACCTCGCACATGACTGCGACGTCGAGGATGCCGGGAACGTTGGTGAGGCGATGGCGGCCCGGGGCGAGCAGCGTGCACACCATCTCGGGCAGCACGGCGTTCTTGGCGCCCAGCACGCCCACGCTCCCCGACAGCACGGCGCCGCCCTCGACGACGATGTTCGCGTGGCCCATCCCGCAATTCTACGAGCCGCCGCCGATCACGAGCCCCGCCGTCCACGTGGCGGCATGAGCCTGCCAGCTGCGGTTCGGCGCCCTGATCTCGATCCCGACGGCCGCCGAGCCGCCGCGGGGAACCAGCCGGTACCAGATGCGCAGATCCTCGAGATGGCCGGCCGCTTCGACCGAGCCGTCCGGGAGCACCCGCGGCTCGCCTTCGATTCCGGCGTCCTGCGTTTCTCCGAGGAGGACGAAGAACGCGGCCACCGCCTCCGCAGGCGAAGCCGGCCACGTGCCACCGGCATTCTCGACCAGGCCCTGCATGGACACCTTGCCCACGGACCCGAGGACGCGGTCGGGGTCGAGCGGGTGGTCGAAGGTCAGGAAGCCGTCGCCGACGTGCACCCGCCAGCCGACGGGATGCGTGGCGCACACGTCGCCGGTGCAGTGGGTCTCCAGGCCCGCGACGGGAGGCGCCGCCGGTCCGGAGTCGCCACCACCCACCGCCGCCACCACCACGAGGACGACCAGGGCCGCAGAGGCGCCGACGAGGGCGACGAGGGCGACGCGGCGCAGCATGGCGCCACGTTATCGGCCGTCGCGATCTCGTCCGCACCCGGCACGCCGGTAGTCTGGCGGTCCCGACCAGGAGGCAGATCCCGGGTGCGCGTCGCGATCGCGAGCGACCACGCCGGCTACGAGCTGAAGCAGGACCTCGCCGCCCGGC
>CAYGCW010000127.1:0-7635 GCA_964348465.1 uncultured Acidimicrobiia bacterium
GTTCGTTTGGGGGCGTGCCTGAATGATGCGGGGGTATCTTCACACCGGTCAAGCCCGCGGTCGTAGAAATGTGGCTATTATTCACAAAATGAGACGTTCGGCTGTTGTTTCGGTGGACCCGGTGGTGTTCGGGCGGCGCCTGCGGCACTTCCGCAAACAGCGCGGACTGACGCTGGCAGGCCTGGGCGAACTCGTCGGCAAGCCGGCCAGCTATCTGTCCATGCTGGAGACCGCCACCCGCGAGCCGCGGCTGTCGTTCGTCGGCGAACTGGGGGGCGCCCTCGGAGTGTCGTCGGCGGACCTCCTCGACCCGGAGCCCCCCACCAAGCGCGACGCTCTGGAGATCGCCCTGGAGCGGGCCCAGGCCGACCCGATCTACCAGAGCCTCGGCCTGCCGCACCTCAAGCCGTCGGCCAAGCTGGGCGACGACGCGCTGGAGCACCTCCTCGGCCTCTACGACGAACTGCGGCGGCGCTCGCTGCTGCGGGCTGCGACACCCGAGGAAGCCCGGCAGGCCAACGCCGCGCTGCGTGCCGAGATGAGGAGCCGCGACAACTACTTCCCCGACATCGAGGACCTCGCTTCGTCGGCGCTGACCGCCATCGGCAGGGGCAGCAGCGGTCCGATCCCCCGCGGCACCCTCACGGCCCTCGCCCGCCACTTCGGGTTCACCGTGCACCAGGTGCAGGACCTGCCCGGGACCGCCCGGTCCGTCACCGACACCAGGAACAGGCGCATCTACCTGCCGCAGCGCGACGAGGCCGACACCCGCGAACTGCGGTCGGTGCTGCTCCAGACGCTCGGCCACTTCGCCCTGGGCCACGAGGACCCCCGGGACTTCGGCGACTTCCTCCGCCAGCGGGTCGAGGCCAACTACTTCGCGGGCGCGGTCCTGGCGCCGCAGGAGCCGGCGGCGGCCTTCCTCGAAGACGCCAAACGGCGGCGTGATCTGTCGGTGGAGGACCTCCAGGAGTTCTTCTACGTGTCCTACGAGATGGCGGCGCACCGGTTCACCAACCTCGCCACCAGCCGCCTCGGGATTCGCCTCCACTTCACACGCTCCGACGAAGACGGCGTGATCTGGAAGGCGTACGAGAACGACGGCGTCCCGTATCCAACCGACCCGGACGGCGCCATCGAGGGCCAGCGGCTCTGCCGCGAGTGGGCCACCCGGCGGGCCTTCATCTCCGACGACCGCTTCGCCATCCACTACCAATACACCGACACCCCGGCGGGGACCTTCTTCTGCTCCACCCACGTCGAAGCCGGCCGCCACCCCCAGCACGCCGTCACCGTGGGGGTGCGGTTCGAGGACGCCCGCTGGTTCCGCGGGTGGGACACCGACCGCCGGGCCCTGTCGCGCTGTCCCGAAGGGCCCTGCTGCCGGCAGCCGCCCGCCGAGCTCGCCGCCGCGTGGGCCGGCTACGCCTGGCCGCAGGCGCGGGCCCACAGCCACGTCCTGGCGGCGCTGCCGGCGGGGACGTTCCCCGGCGTGGACCTGACCGACGTATACGAGTTCCTCGATCGCCACGCTCCCGACTAGGCACGGCGCTGGTGGTCGGGTGCCGGTCGGGCGACGGTGCCGGGCTCGAAGAGGCAGCCGTCGCGGTCCGTTCGTTGGCTGGTACCGGCGCCCCCTCGCCGGGGTAGGCTCGCCGCCCCCGCCCTGAAGGATCGCACGTGCGCATCGCCGTCGTCTGCCCGTATGCCGTCGACCGGCCCGGTGGTGGCCAGTCGGTCACGATGGAGCTGGTGGCCCGCTACGTGGATCGGGGCCACGACTCCTGGCTGGTGGCGCCTGGGGCGATCGTCGACCGCTCGTTCCTGCCGCCGCGCGCCGCGGGCATCGAGGTCCGCCTGGTGGGCCCGGCCCGGGAGGTGCGGCTCAACCGCTCGGCGGCGCCGCTGGCCCTCAACCCGAAGGCCGTCCGCAAGGCCAGAGAAGCCATCGCAGGAGCCGACGTCGTGCATCTCCACGAGCCCTTTGCGCCGGTCACGTCGCTCGGCTTGGTTCGGCTCCGACCGGTCCCGGTCGTCGGAACGTTCCATGCTGCTCCCACGCCGGCCTTGGCCACGGTCTACCGCGCGGCCGCGCCGGTACTGCGGAGGCTCGCGAGCAGGCTGGCCGCCGTCACTGCGGTCTCGCCGGCGGCGGCGGACCCGGTCGCGCCGATCTTCGGGTCGGTGCCGGTGATTCCCAACGGCGTCGACGTGGCGGCGCTCGCTCCCGACGGCCGGGAACGCGCCCGTCAGGTCGTGTTCGTGGGCCGGGACGATCGGCGCAAAGGTCTCTCGGTGCTGCTCGCCGCGTGGCCGGCGGTGCACGCGGCCCATCCGGACGCTCGGCTCGTCGTGGTGGGGGCGCGCCGGGAGGGGGTGCCGGCGGGCGTCGAGTTCCGAGGCCGGGTGTCCGAGGCCGAGAAGGTCGAGGCGCTCCGCTCGTCGGCGGTCTACTGCTGCCCGAACATCGGGTCGGAGAGCTTCGGCATCGTGGCACTGGAGGGGATGGCGGCAGGATGCGCCGTCGTCGCCTCGGACATCCCGGCGTTTGCGGCGCTGCTCGGCGGGGACGAACCGGTGGGCGTCCTCACGCCGGTCGGCGACGTCGCCGCACTGGGGAAGGCGGTGAGCGCTCTGCTGGCCGAACCCCCTGCGGCGCAGCGCCTCGGCGACTCGGCCGCCCGGCGCGCCCGCCGGTACGACTGGGACGCAGTCGCCGGCCGCTACCTGGAGGTGCTGGCGGGGGCGGCTACCGCACCACGCTGATCCTCACCCGGGCGACCAGGACGCGAAGACCCCGCCGGCGACTCGCACCGGTTCGGCTCCGGCGACCGCGGGGAGAACCCAGATCCCGGCCCGCTCGCCCTCCACCCTGCCGGCGAACACGAGCGCTGAGCCGTCCGGCGACCACGGTGTCATGCTCTGGGCGTACTGGTCGAAGAACGGCACGTAGTCGCGCAGCATCGTCACCGTCGGCTGGTAGCGCGGCCCGCTCGCCGGAGCGTCTCCCCAGATGCGCCAGCGGAACCAGCCGGCGCCTTCGGCGTGGAGCGAGGCCAGGGTCCCCTGGGGGCTGTAGAAGAACGCCACCGCCGGATCGACGGTGAGGGTCGTGAGGGTGCCGGCGTCGACGTCGAGCGTCGCCAACGCGCCGAGGGGCGCCTGGGGTGGCTCCTGCTGGTAGGCCGCGCTCACCGCCGGCGGCGCGTCGCCCTGGCGCACCTGGAATGCCACATCGCCGCCGTCCGGGCTGACGACATACCAGACGAACCCGTCGAACGCGATCAGGTCCCTGGCTTCGCTGCCGTCCGGGTGCGACTCGGCGAGCCGCTGGCCATCGTCCGTGAACTCGGCGTAGACCAGGCGGTCGCGGGCCGACCACGCCGGCGCCTGGAACAGCCCGGGTCCGGGGCCGACCGGCCGCGCCTCGCCCGCCAGGTCGAGCACGTCCAGGCGGCCTTCCGGAGCCTCACGGTCGTCCGGGCGGCTGAGCCCGACGTGGACCAGGAGCCGATCGCCGGCGGGCGACCACGACAGGTAGTAGGGCTGGCCGGTGTCCAGCGTCTCCGCCCGCTCGCCGCCGGCCGCGACGTCGAGGACGCCCATTTCGAGCTCCGGAGTGCCGGAGTGCAGGTAGGCCAGCCGCTCGCCCTGCGGGTTCCACATCATGTAGAAGGCCGGAAACGGCGTCTCGGCCTCGGTTCGGGCCGTGCCGTCGACGGCGGCCGTGGCGATGAACGACCGCACGCCTTCCCCGGTGCCGTCCACCCGGGTCCAAGCGATGCGCCCACCGTCGGGCGACCACGTCGGCTGCGTGAACCTCAGGCTGGCCCCGGCGTCCGCCGTGAGCGCCATGCTGTCGCTGCCGTCGGGCCGGATCGTGACGACGTTGCCGGTCTCGTCGATGACGACGATGCGGCCCGGGAGATCGCCGGCTTGCTGCGGTGCCGGCGGCACGGTGGACGTGGTGGCTTCGGTCGTGGGGACCGGGGTGGTCGCGTCCGGGTTCGCGGTGTTGGGATCCGTGCTCGTCGTGGTCGTGGTCGCTCCCGAGCCGCTGCAGGCTGCCGTGAAGATCAGGAGTGCCGCAGCCGCGGCCGAGGAGCGTCGTGTCACCGGCTCACGGTACCCCGGCCCAGGGGCCTCTTCCCGGCGGGGCTTGCACACCGCCGGCTCCGCCGCATACTTGCCCGATGCTTCCGTGGCTGTTTCTGAGTGGGTCGCTGGTCGGCGCATGGCACACGCGCAACGCGCTGCGGCCCGTGCAGCGCGGCCGGATCGGGCCGTTGTGGGCGCCGGCCCTCTTCACGGCCGAGCTGGCACCGCTTCACCTCGCGTGGCAGGCCGGGGTGAGCGGGCTGTTCGCGTGGGCCGGGGCGCTCGCCACGCCGCCGGGCCAGGTGGCGATGGCGACGACGCTGGCGTCGTGGACGGGCCTCGCCGTCGTCCACCGGCGGGCGCGGCGGGCGGCGCCGGCGCTGGAGGAGGCCCTGGAGGAAGGCCTCGGCACGCGGCTGCCCGCTCCGCTGCCGCGGTCGGGGGGCTGGTGGCCGTTCGCCCGTTTGCCCGGCTCGGTCGAGGTGGTCGAGGGTCTCCGCTACGGCCCTCACCCCAGGCACCGGCTCGATGTGTACCGCCGCCGCGACCTCGCCGGGCCGGCGCCGGTGCTGGTGCAGGTGCACGGTGGGAGCTGGATGCGCGGCAGCCGCGGCCGGCAGGCCCGGCCGCTCATGTATCGGCTGGCGGCGCGGGGCTGGGTGGTCGTGGCCCCGTCGTACCGGGTCAGCCCGGAGGCGACGTTTCCGGATCACCTCGTGGACGTGAAGCGGGCGATCGCCTGGGTGCGGCTGATGGCCGTAGGCCTGGGGGTCGACCCCGGCTTCGTGGCGATCACCGGCGGCTCGGCCGGCGGCCACCTGGCGGCGATGGTGGCCCTCACGGCCGGCGATCCCGCCTACCAGCCCGGCTTCGAGTCCGCCGACACCTCGGTGCAGGCGTGTGTCCCCCTGTATGCGGTTCTCTCGCTGCTACGGTCGGACGGACGCACACCGATCTGGCCGTTCCTGGCTCGCTACGTCATGAAGTCGGAGCCGGCCGACGACCCGGTGCGCTGGCGGGCCTCGTCGCCGCACTACCGGGCGCACGCCAGCGCCCCGCCGTTCTTCGTGTTGCACGGCACCCACGACTCCGCAGTCCGGTCTCACGTGTCGACCCGGTTCGTGAAACGACTCCGGAGCGCGGGTGCGGGGCCGGTGGTGTTCGGCGAGGTGCCGGGCGCCACGCACGGGTTCGACTACTTCGCGTCGACACGCGGGAAGGCCGCGGCTGCGGCGATCGAGCACTTCCTAGAGCACGTCCGTCGCCGGCGGGCGGCCGCGGCGCCCATGCCCGAGGCGCGGGCCGATCTCGCTCAGGGCTGAAGCTGTCGTAGCGCCTCCTCGATCGTGAAGCGACCCTCCGTCACCTCGCGGCCGACGACGACGCCTCCGAGCCTGCGCCCGCCCACCTCGAGACCCTGCAGCTCGGCGAGGTCGGACAGGTCGCGCACCCCCCCGGCGGCGATGACCGGCTCGTCGACGTAGCCGAGCGCCCGTCGCAGAACGCCGAAGTTCGGCGGCTCCTCGAGGGCGTTGCGGCCGGCCTCGTTGATCATGAAGGCGGCCGCTCCTGCGGACGACATCTCGATGAGCACCTCTTCGAGGTACCGCCCGCTGTGGCTGGTCCACCCGCGAACGACGAGTTCCTCGTCCGGGAGCACATCGAGCGTGACGACGACCTTGCCGGGGTGTTCCCTGCTCAGGTCCCAGATCATGTTCTGGTCCTCGATGGCGGCCGTCCCCATCCCGATCCGCCAGGCGCCCTCGGCGAGCAGCCGGACCGCGTCGGCCGGAGCGCGCACACCACCGGCGACCTGCGTGGGAACTTCGACCTCCTTGAGGATCTCGTAGATCAGCGTGCGGTTGCGGTAGTCGCTATAGGCGGCGGCGTCGAGATCGACGATCAGCAGTCGGCTCACTCCTTTGGCGGCCCAGCCTGCAGCCCGCGCCAGCGGGTCGGCTTCGAGCGCGATGGCCTCGGCTACGTCGCCGCGCGGCAGCCGCACCGCCCGGCCCCCGAGGATGTTCACCCGTGCGTACAGGTCCACGACCTGGCCACGCTAGCCGAGTCAGCAGCCGCCGGTTAGTGCTACGCGTGACTTCTTTGCTACGTTTCGTGACGTGGCTCGTCTCCATATCCACCTTTTCGGTGGGTTCTTGCTCCAGAGCGGGGGCGTCTCGCTACCCCCGATACCGTCGCGTGCCGGCCGGGGCCTCTTCGCCTACCTGCTGGTCAACCGCAACCAGGTGTTCACCAGGGAGCTGCTCGCAGGCCGTTTCTGGCCCGACATGGAGGAGTCGCGCGCCCGGCGCCGGCTCAGCCAGGGGCTGTGGCAGATCCAGAGCGTCATCGGTGACCTGGCCGGCCGGGAGCCCTTCATCGCCACCAGCCCGTCGTCGATCCGCATCAATCCCCGGTCGAGCTACTGGTGCGACGTGGCCGCGTTCGAGGAGGCGGTGGCGGAGGCCGCGACGGCCGGGCCCGGCGACGATTCACGCCGGCTCGAGGTGCTGCGCAACGCGGTGACTCTGTACCGGGGCGACTTCATGGCCGGGTTCTACGAGGACTGGATCCTCATCGAGCAGCAGCGGCTGCGCACCGACTACTTCCAGTCCGTCAACGCCCTGCTGCACCTGTGCAAGAGCCGGGCGGCCTACGAGGAGGCGCTCGGCTATGCCCATCGGATGGTCGTCCACGATCCGCTGCGGGAGGAGTCGCACCGCGAGGTGATGAGGCTCTCGTACCTGCTCGGCCGCCACAACGAGGCGCTCTACCAGTACGAGCGGTTGCAGGCGCTGATGGCCGAGGAGATGGCGGAGGAGCCGTCGGCCGAGACGACGCTGCTGCGCGACGAGATCACCGCCGCCCAGGTGAAGGGCGACCGGCCCTTCACCCCGATACCGGCGTCGCCGCTCTTCGAGCCGGGGATCGCCACCGAGATGGTTGGCCGGCTCGAGGAGCGGGCTGCGGTCGTGAGGAGGATGGAGGAGGCGCTGGGTGGCCGGGGCGGCGTGATCCTGATCGAGGGCGAGTCTGGCGTCGGGAAGTCCCACTTCATGCAGCAGCTCGCCGAGGACTCGAGCTGGCGCGGGTTGGGCAACCTGTGGGGCGAATGCGATCCCGGCATGCGTCGCCCCTACGAGGCGCTGCGATCGGCGCTGGAGCGGGTGCTGACACCGTTGCGCGCCGAGCAGATCGGGGAGGCCGTCGGTGGGGTCTGGCTGCGGGAGGCCTCCAAGGTCGTGCCGCGAATCGCAGAGCTGCTGCCCGGCCTTCCCGACCCGGTGCCACTGAAACCGGAGGAGGAGCCCGACCGGATGCGGGAGGCGCTGGTGCGGGTGTTCCGGGCGTTGGCGGCCGTGAGCTCGCAGGCGTTCTTCGTCGACGATGTGCAGTGGGCCGACGAGGAGACGCTCGCGGTGCTGGTCCAGCTCGCCGAAGTCGCCGCCGAGAGCGGGCTCCTATTGGTGGCGGCGTTCCGCAGCGAGGCCCGGCAGCGCCCCGAGGTGTGGTCCGTGCTGCGCCACCTCGACGCCG
>CAYGCW010000128.1:0-7507 GCA_964348465.1 uncultured Acidimicrobiia bacterium
CCGACATCCTGGCCGGCCTCGATTTCCAGGCCGGCGCCGGCGAGCCCGACTGGGTGGAGCGCCTGGTCGACTCCGGCTGAGCGGGAGCCCGGAGGCGACGGCTTGATCATGCGCACCGGGAAGCCACCGGGCTCGTGTACTCCAGCCAACGGCCACGAGAGCCTGGCCCGGCCCGATTGGGTCCCGGTGGCGGGGCGCTTCTTCCTTCCATGAGCGCGCGGCGCCTCGTTTTTGTATTCTCAGGGTCGCGCCGAGGTGGAAGACATGGTGACGAACGAGTTCGACGACGAACATGCCGACGAGTTTGACGACGAGCTGCCCGAGATCGAGGTCCCGGAGCGGAGCGTGCCCCACGTGGGCCGAAAAGGCAAGCTGAAGCGGCGCTTCTACGAATCCGAGCTGGTCAGGCTCCAGGAGGAGTTGGCCAAGCTCCAGGCGTGGATCGTCACCAGAGGGCTCAAGGTGGTGGTGATCTTCGAAGGCCGCGACGCGGCGGGCAAGGGTGGGGTCATCAAGCGGATCACGGAGCGCTTGAACCCCCGCGTTGCCCGGGTCGTGGCCCTGGCGACGCCCACGGAGCGGGAGCGGACGCAGTGGTACTTCCAGCGCTACGCCGTTCATCTTCCGGCAGCGGGGGAGATGGTCCTGTTCGATCGCAGTTGGTACAACCGGGCCGGCGTCGAGCGCGTGATGAGGTTCTGCAGCGAGGAGGAGTACCGGGAGTTCCTCCGGTCTTGCCCCGAGTTCGAGCGGATGCTGGTGCGCTCCGGCATCCACCTGATCAAGTACTGGTTCTCGGTGAGCGACGACGAGCAGGAGCGGCGGTTCCAGGCCCGGATGCGCGACCCGAAGCGCCGCTGGAAGCTGTCCGACATCGACCTGGAGTCGCGCCAGCGCTGGGTTGAGTACTCGCGGGCCAAGGACGAGATGTTCGCCCACACCGACATCAAGCAGGCTCCGTGGTACGTGGTGCCGGCCGACGACAAGCGCCGGGCGCGCCTCAACTGCATAATCCACCTGCTCAGTATCTTCGACTACGAGGACGCCACCCGTCCCGAGATCGACCTGCCACCCCGGCCCGAGCGGGGCGGCTACGTGCGTCCTCCGCTCTCGGACCAGACCTTCGTCCCCAACGCCTACTGACGGCTGCAGATAGCCGCAGCTGCCGTCCTACACTTCCCGAGCCCGGGCGCTCCGCCCGGCATTCGGCACCCTGGAGGAGACGGTGGCTACCAGTCACTACTGCGGAGGCACGTGGCGGGAAGGCCCGCTGGCGGCGTGCCCCAAGCACAAGCGCCTCGACCGCAAGGCGCCGTCGGTGTACCGGAACGGCGGCGGCGAGGCTTCCGGCGGCGACGACGGCTCCGGCGCCAAGTCGAGCGACTGAACCGGTCACGACGCCAGGCCGGTGGGCGTCAGCCGCGCCGGCCCTTCGCAGACAAGACCCGTGCACGTCGACCCGGCCCTCTTCGACCCATCCGCGATCTCGCCCGAGACGCGGCGATTCAATGAGGCGTTCGAGGCCGCGCTGGCCGACCTCGTCCCCGCCACCGAGCTGACCCCGCAGCAGGTGCGGGACGCCCGCGAGGCGGGCCTCGGCCCGTTCGGCCCGATCGTCACGTCCACAGCCGCGGTGGAGCGGACGATCCCGGGGCCGGGCGGTCCCCTCAGGCTGCGGCAGTTCCTCCCGGAGCACCCCACCGCCGTGTACCTCCACAGCCACGGCGGCGGCTGGACGATCGGCGCGACCCATCACGCCGACCCTTTGAACGAGATGCTGGCCGACGCCACCGGGGCAGCCGTCGTCAGCGTCGAATATCGGCTGGCGCCCGAAGACCCCTACCCGGCCGGCCCGGACGACTGCGAGGCCGCCGCCCGCTGGCTGATCGAGAACGCCGGTGCCGAGTACGGCACGGAGCGGCTGCTGATCGGCGGGGAGTCGGCGGGCGCCCATCTATCGGTCGTGACGATGCTCCGGCTGAGAGACAAGGACGGCTACGCCGGCTGGCGAGGGGCGAACCTGGTGTACGGCGCCTACGACATGGCGATGACGCCGAGCCAGGCCAACTGGGGCGACCGCAACCTGGTGCTGTCGACGCCGATCATTGCCTGGTTCGCAGACCACTTCGTCCCCGCAGAGCGGCGCCGCGACCCCGACGTGTCGCCGCTGTACGCGGACCTGGCCGGGCTACCGCCCGCGCTGTTCACGGTGGGCACGATGGATCCGCTGCTCGACGACACCCTGTTCATGGCGGCCCGCTGGGAAGCGGCCGGCAACGTGGCGGAGGTGGCCGTCTACCCGGGCGGCATCCACGCCTTCGACTACTTCCGCGACCTCTCGCTCGGTCAGGAGGCGCGCCGCCGGATGCACGCGTTTCTCGCCGACCGGCTCGCCTAGCGGCCGATCGACTCGGCGATCTCGACCGCCTGCTCCAGTGGGATGGCCGCCTCGAGGCGGTAGGTGGTGGTTTCGTCGAACCAGAGCAACGTGTTGCCGGCCAGCCTTCCGTCCCGCGGCGTGGGCTCCCCGTCGGGACCGAGGTAGAAGACGGCGTGAGGGCCGCCCTCGAGCCAGATCGCGAAATCGCCGTTCACCCGCGTCGATACGAACCCGGTGTCGATGGTCGCCTGTTTCCAGAAGACGCCTGCATCTTGGGGCACGCGCTCCAGCAGCAGTCCGACACCGGGGAGGTCGGCCTCGGGAAGCCCGGGGCGTGCCGCATACACCAGCGTCACCCGGCCGGCGGGGTCGGCGTAGATCGCTTCCGGCTCGCCGAGCTGCTCCGGGAACAGGACCGCAGCTCCGAGCGCATCGGAGGCCCCGGCGACCGTTACCGGCTCCCCCAGCCGCAGCCCGGCCCCGACGGGAGGCAGCTCCGGCACCACCTCGACTCGTGCGCTGCCCACCCCGAGCAGGTCGGCGACCGCCTCCCGACCGGCGGGGACGGCGATCACGACGGCCGCAACTAGGACCACGGCGACTCCGGCCGCCAGCGCCGCCACTCGCCACCGGCGCGTGAACGCGGGTGGAGCGGCGGTGGTCGTGAGGCGAGCCGCCACCTTGCCGGCGATGTCGGGAGTGGACGGGAAGTCCATGTGGGCCGCGGCGTCGGCGAGCCGCTCCTCCAGCCAGGTGGCGGTCACTGCGCTGCCTCCTGCTCGGACTTCTCCAAGAGCGCCCGCAGCCTCTGGAGCGCCCGCGACAGGCGCGACTTGGCCGTGCCCCGGGCCACGCCCAGGGCGGCGGCAGTCTCGGCTTCCGATAGCTCCAGGAGGTAGCGGTAGGCGATGATCTCCCTGTCCTTGGGGCGCAGCTCCTCGATGGCGGCCAGGAGGCTCCGACGCTGCTCGGAGGCGACCGCCGCCTCCTCGGGAGATGGGGCCGCATCTCCGGGGGGGCGGACGGTCGCCGCCCGGGCCGCCAGCCGCTCGCGCCGCGCGGCCGAGCGACGGCGGTTGCGCGCTTCGTTGGCGACGATCGTCAGCAGCCAGGGGCGAAACGGCGCTTCGTCCCGGAACCTGTCGAGTGCGTAGTAGGCCTTCACGAACGCCTCCTGGGCGGCATCGGCGGCGTCGGCTGCGTTGCCGGCGGCCACCCATGCGACCCGGAACGCCACCTGCTCGTGGCGCCCGACCAGCTCGGCGTAAGCACCGGAGTCACCGTTGCGCGCCCTCTCTATGAGCTCCTGCTCGTCCAGTGGACGGCCCTCCACTGCCTCCATTCCCCTACTACACCACGGGCGGAGCCCGGGTTCCGCGTGAGATCGACTACTTCGGCCGTATGGCAGGATGAGCGGATGCGCAATCTCACCTTCCTCCTCGCCGCCTCTCTCGTCGCGGCCGCCTGCTCCGGCGGCTCGGAGTCGACGACGACCACCGCCGGCACGATGCCGCCCACCTCCACGACCGCCCCCGCCACGACGACGACCACTGTGTTGCCGCCGACCACGACGGCGACCACGGCTCCCACCACCACCACCACCACCACCACGCCCTCGGACGCCGACTTCGTCGACATCGCCCGCGACATCGGCTTCGACGCTCCGCTCTCGACACTGGGACTCGACGTCGGTGACTTCGACGGCGACGGTGACCCCGACCTCATGCTGCTCCGCCGCCGGGGACGCTCCACCATCGAGATCTATCGCAACGACGACGGCGTGTTCACGAAGGCCGACTTTCCCGCGGAAGCCGGCATCGCCCGCTCCACCTGCGACTGGGGCGACGTCCAGGCCGATGGCAAGCTGGACCTGTATTGCGCGCTCCTGGATGGCCCGAACGAGCTGTGGGTCCAGCAGGAGGACGGGACGTTCGCAGACGAGGCAGAGAGCTTCGGGGTGGCAGAGGCAGAGGACTCGTCGCTGGCGGCCGTGTTCGCCTCCGTCGACGGCGACGAGTTCCCCGAGTTGATGGTCGTCAACCGCACCGACCGCGACGCCCCAGAGTCCCGCAGCAAGCTGTTCGCAAACGAGGGCGGCGAGTCGTTCACGCCCGCGGTGGGATTCGAAAGCGTCGCCGGCCTCGTCAGGGGCGGATGCCTGAGAGTGGGCGACACCGACAGCGACGGAACGGAGGAGCTGCTCGACTGCGGCCCGCGGCTCGTCGTGGTCACCGCTACGCGCCGGGGCTACTCCCAGGTCGGGAACCGACTGGGCTTCGGACGGCGCGCGGACGGCGAGCGCTGGGCGGCCGTTGCCACCGGGGACGCCGACGGCGACGGCGACACCGACGTGGCTCTCGTCGCGCCGTCCCAGCTCGTAGTCCACCTGCGGAGTGACGACGGGTACGGAGAGCCGGCGTTCACCTTCGACCTCGAGGACGGACGCGACGTGGCCTTCGCGGACGCCAACGGTGACGGTTTCGACGATGTGTACGTGGTCCAGCGCGGCTGCGGTGGCCTGGCAGCGCCCCCCGAGGACGGCGAGGCGCCTCCCAACGCACCCGACGTGCTGCTTCTCGCCGACGGAGCGGGCGGATTCAGCGAGGCGTCGATCGACCAGGCAACGGGTGGTTGCGGCGACGGTGTGGCCGCCGCCGACGTCGACGGCGACGGCACCGCCGAGTTCATCGTGCTCAACGGGTACCGCAGGTTCGAGGGCCCGGTGCAGGTCATCTCGATGGCCGGACAGGAGTGACTTGGCCGGGTAGACGAGCCCGGCAGCGCGCTGCGGAAAGCCGCCGCCGTCGTAGACTGCGACCGCTTTCCCCACGCCCTTCCACCGAGGAGATGATCGAGATCAGGACTTCGTTCGGGCGCCAGGCGCGACCTGCGATCCTGCTGGCCGCCGGTCTCGTCATGTCGCTGGCGGCGCCGGCGTCGGCCGGGCCCGCATCCACGCGCAACGCTCCGACCCGGGCGGCGCCCACGGCGATCTTCGCCGCATCGGGGCCCGTGATGCGGGAGGGGGTGGGTCTCGTCGATCCCACGCAGGGGATCTGGAACCTCTACGGCGCCGATGGCGACGTACGCCAGTTCTTCTTCGGCAACCCGGGCGACTTCCCGATGATGGGCGACTGGGACTGCGACGGCGTCGACACTCCGGGCCTCTATCGCCAGTCGGACGGCTTCGTGTACCTGCGCAACTCCAACACGCCCGGCCCGGGCGACATCCGCTTCTTCTTCGGCAACCCGGCCGACGTGCCCCTCGCCGGCGATTTCAACGGCGACGGGTGCGACACGGTGTCCATCTACCGCCCGAGCGAAGCCCGGATCTACGTGATCAACAAGCTCGGCGAGGGCCAGAGGGGCCTCGGCGCGGCCGAGAAGAGCTACTTCTTCGGCGACCCGGGCGACAAGCCTTTCGTCGGCGATTTCGACGGCGACGGCATCGACACAGTCGGCCTGCACCGTGAGTCGACCGGTCTCGTCTACTTCCGTAATTCGCAGACGTCGGGTATCGCCCACAGCCAGTTCATCTACGGCGACCCGGGCGACCGCCTGGTGGCGGGCGACTGGAACGCCGACGGCAACGACAGCCCGGCCATCTTCCGGCCGTCCCTGGCCAAGTACTTCTTCCGATTCACCAACACCCAAGGAAACGCCGACGACGAGTTCTTCTTCGGACGCGCCGACTGGCTGCCGGTCTCGGGCCATTTCGGCACGTTGAATTCCCCCGTCAAGGTCGACCTCGGCTCGGCCCCCGAGGGCCTGGCGCGGGCGGTCGAGGCGCTGTATCTGTGGGCCCCGGCTGCGCCTGCCATGCCGGCCGGACTGGTGGGCCATCTGGCCACGCTCAGTCCCTATGGCTCGGCGCGGACCGTGACGGGCAAGGCCACGGTTCGCAAGGTGAGGGGCCAGGACGTGGCCGTCGTGACGGCCGGCCCCGACGTGATACTCGCTGTCAGAGGACCCCTCCGCTGGCGCGTCGTCGGCGCCCGCCTCAGCACGTTCGGGCTGACTGCCTGGTTCGGGGGCACCCCGCGCCTGGTGGCGGTGATCGGCGCCGACAACCGCTTGGGCGGGGACCCGGCGGACAAGAACGCCGACAGCATCCACATCCTGGCGGCGGTGCCTGCGACCGGGCAGGGAGCGATCGTCGGCATCCCCCGCGACACGTGGCTGGCCGCGCCCTACGGCCTCGACAAGGCCGCCATCACGATGCGCGACCACGGCAACGGCGTGGCCTTCGGGCCCGGGACGACGCTGGCGGCGCTCCGCAGGGAGACCGGCCTTCCGATCGAGGGGTACATGGTGACCGGCTTCTCCCGGTTCCCGGCCATGGTGGACGGGTTCGGCGGTGTGGTCGCCAGGCTCTTCTACCGCGTTCCCCGCCCGCTCCCCCCCGGTGCGGTGAGCCCATGCAGGGACGACCATTACGGCCCGGGAAGCGTCAAGCTCACCGGCGAGCAGGCTCTGTGCGTGTCCCGGGAGCGGGTGTCGATGCCCAGCGGCGACGTCGACCGGACCCTGACGCAGGGCGAGATCATCCTGGGCGCGCTCAACAAGGTGCGCAACACCGGATACCACGCCGTGCCCGGCTACCTGGACCTCCTGGACGACTTCGTCGTGACGAACCTCGGCGCCGAGGCGTTGCTGACACTGGGTGCCACCGCCGTGGGAATGGGCTCGCCCCCCAACGTCGTGGTCGAGGGAGCCGCCAGCCAGCGTGTCAGCGCCAAGACCGGCCAGACCCTCTTCGGCTGGACGCTGCAGACGGTGAACCGGACGACGTTCACCGATCTCGGTGACGGCGTGCTGAGCACGAACCGCTGCACTCCGGCCACGAACCCCGCATCGGGCTCGGTGGCGTGCTGGAAGCGCCCATGAGCCGCGGGAAGGAGCCGGCTCCGGCTTGAAGCCGAGCCGCCTTCGCGCCCGGATGACCCGCCGCAAGGTCATCCTGTGGGGCCTGCTGGGTGTCGTCGCCCTCGTCGCCGCCTTCTTCGGCTGGACGACGTACCGGGTGTGGGAAGCGTGGCGCACGGTGCCCCGGGTGCAGTTCGACCCGGAAGCGTCTCGCCGGTCGCTGGAAGGGCGCGGGCCGGTCGCACCCCCAACAACGGTTGC
>CAYGCW010000129.1:0-7491 GCA_964348465.1 uncultured Acidimicrobiia bacterium
GACATCGCCGAGTCTCTCTGGAACGGCGCTGACGTGGTCGTGAGTAGCAGCCTCGCGTACCCGGAGGTGCGAGCTGCTCTTGCAGCGGCGCGTCGGGACGACCGCCTGTCGGCGCGCTCGCTGCGCCGGGCAAAGAGCAACTGGGAGCTCTTCTGGGACGCGCTGACCATCGTGAATCCGCGCCGACCGGTGGTTCTGGCAGCCGGGCACGCCGCCGAGCGGTACCGGCTTCGTGGTCACGACGCGGTGCATCTTGCGAGCGCGCTCACCTTCCCACCGGGCACCATGCACATGGCCGCCTGGGACGAGCGCCTGCGCCGCGCCGCGGCGATCGCCGGCCTGGGGGTCGCCCCAGTCGTGATCTAGCTGTTCTGCGGCAGCGGGTCGTCTTTCGCCCGGCTCGAGGCTCGCCCCGTGGATCGGCCCGGTTGCCGTCGCAGCCTTTGTCGTGGGCGAGCAGGCCTGCGGTCTTCTCCAGACCCGGCTTTCAGGTCGCGTTCAGGTCGCCGGGGCGACATTGGAGGCGCCGGGCCTGGCACCATGGAACCAGCCGAAGGAAGGCACCCATTGCGCATCCTGGTCGTCGAGGACGAAGCCGACCTCGCCGCCTACGTGCGGCGTGGTCTGGAGCGCGAGGGCTTCGCCGTCGACGTCGCCCTCGACGGCGAGGAAGGCCTGTGGATGGCCACCGACCAGCGCTACGACGCCGTCGTCCTCGACATCATGCTTCCGAAGCTCAACGGCTACCGGGTCTGCGCGGAGCTGCGTAAGCGGGAGGTGTGGGTGCCGATCCTCATGCTGACCGCCAAGGACGGCGACTACGACGAGGCCGAGGCGCTCGACACCGGCGCCGACGACTACCTGACGAAGCCCTTCTCGTTCGTGGTGCTCGTGGCTCACCTGCGCGCGCTGATCCGCCGGGGAGGGGGCCGCCGGCCGCCGGTGCTCGAGGTCGGCGACCTCACGCTCGATCCCGCCCGGCGGCTCTTCAAGGTCCGCGACGACGTCGTGGCGTTGACCCCCACCGAGTTCTCGATCATGGAGCTGTTCATGCGGCACCCCGGCGAGGTGCTCTCCAAGGCGCACATCCTCGACTCTTGCTGGGACTGGGCCTTCGAGGGAGACCCCAACATCGTCGAGGTGTACATCCGCTACCTGCGAAAGAAGATCGACATCCCCTACGACCGCCGGGCGATCCAGACGGTCCGGGGCGCCGGCTACGTGCTGTCCGACGATGGCCGCTGAGCCGCACCCGCCGCGCTGGCGGCGACTCGCCGCCGGGGTGCGGTTCCGCACGACCGCGGTGGCGATCGCGGTCGTCGGCCTGGTGCTGGTGGTGGCGGTGGCGGCGGTGGCCCTCCAGACGCGGCGGCGGCTGGCGGCGTCGATCACCGACGCCGCCGAGGCCAGGGCGATCGGCGTCGCCACCCTGGTCGAGGCCGCGGCCGCGCCCGATCCGCTCCCGGCCGGCGGGGGCATCTTCGCCCAGGTGGTGGGCGCCGACGGCCGAGTGATCGCCGCCTCTTCGGCGCTGCGGGGACTCGGGCCGCTCTCGGCGGCGATGCCGCCGCCAGGGGAGATGGTGCGGCTCGAGACCGACGCCGTATTCGAGCCGGTGGAGGACATCATCGAAATCGAGGACGAAGGTCCGTACCGGGTGGTAGCGCTGGGCGTCGACGGCCCCGACGGCCCGGTGACCGTCCAGGTGGCGGCGTCGCTGGAGCCGGCCCGGGCCGCGTTCGGGGCGATATCGCCGTTGCTGCTCGCCTTCCTGCCGCTGGTGCTGGCGGCGGTCGGGGTGACGGTGTGGCGCCTCACGGGGCGAGCACTGCGGCCGATCGAGTCGATGCGCCGGGAGGCGACGGCGATCTCGGCCACCGACCGCAACCGGCGCCTCCCCGTGCCGGAGACCCACGACGAGGTGCAGCGCCTCGCCGCGACGCTGAACGACATGCTCGACCGGCTGGCGCGGGCGGCGGAGCGGCAGCGTCTGTTCGTCGCGGACGCTTCCCACGAGCTGAAGAGCCCGGTGGCGGCGATCCGCACGATGCTGGAGGTGGCCCACTCCACGCCGGACTTCGACGACTGGGCGGCGCTCGTCGGCGACCTCATGCGCGAGGATCTCCGTCTGGAGGCCATCGTCGGCGACCTGCTCATCCTGGCGCGTGCCGACGAGGGGGCGTTGGCCCGGCGGGCGGTGGAGGTCGACCTCGATCAGGTGGTGGGGCGGGAGGCGGAGGCGGTGGCGGCGACGTTCCGGGGCCGGGTCGACGCCACCGGCCTGGAAGCGATCCGGGTCAGGGGCGACCGCGACGCGCTGGGCCGCCTGTTCCGCAATCTGCTCGATAACGCGGCCCGCCACGCCGCGTCTGCGGTGTGGGTGGAGTCCGAAGCGGTCAACGGTGAGGTGGTCGTGGCCGTCAGCGACGACGGCGCCGGCATACGGCCCGCAGACCGGGAGCGTATCTTCGAGCGGTTCGTCCGCCTCGACGACGAAGGCCGGAGCAGGGCCCATGGCGGCACCGGTCTGGGGCTGGCCGTAGCGAGGGCCGTCGCTCGCAGCCACCGCGGCGACGTGCGCGTGGGCGTTTCGCGTCACGGCGGTGCGACGCTCGAGGTCCATCTGCCGGCGGACGTGAGCGCCGCCGACGGCTAGCGGCGCGCCGCCTCCACCCAAGCTTCCGCCACGGCGACGCGCTCCGCCACCGCGTTCGGCCATCCGGGCGCTTGGATGCGGAACGGCAACGCGGCGAAGCCGAGGGTCGCCGCGGCGGCGCGGAGCCGAAGGCTGCGACGATCCGCACCGGCGTCGAAGTGGTCGAGCAGCGCGTCGGCGTAGTCAGACGCCCGCGGTCCTCCGAGGAGCCTGACGTGTGCGAGCATGGTGGCCAGGTCGTCGGCCCGTCGCCCCTCGCCGAACGAGTCCACGTCGATGAGGCCGGAGACCCCGGCACCGTGGTCGACGAGGACCTGGCCACTGTGGAAGTCGCCGTGCGCGGGAGCCGAGGATCCGCCGGGGGCGGCCGCTACTTCCTCCACGACGGCCCGGATCTGCCCGGCTGCGGCCGGAACGACGGCGGCCAACAGCCGGCCGTGGCCGGCGACCCGCGCCACGAGGTCGGGACCGGGTAGCTCGGTTCCGGGCAACGCATCGAGAAGCGCGGTGAGCGCGGCCGGTGGCGGCAGGCGGGAATCGGTGGCGAGCAGGGTCTGCTTGAGCGTCAGACCGGGCAGCGCTTCGAGGACGGCGATCCCGAGGTCCGCCGACCAGCCGTGGCTCCTGGGGACGGGCAGGGCACCGGAGAGGAGGGTGTGGCGGGCGTGGAGCGCCGCTGCCTTCGCAGGACGGACCACCTTGAGGAACAGCCGGTGGTGTGCGGTGCGCACCTCCACGACGGCCCGACGACCGGGCCGGTAGGCGCGCCGCCGCTCCGAGCGGACCGGCTCCCCGACCCCGACTTGGGCGAGCAGGGCTGCTCGCAGCGCGGGCACGACCGCGTGCCGCAGCCCGGGCAGCAGGGGGTCGTTGGGGTAACGCCACACTGCAACCCTGGAGGCCCCGTCGCCGACCACGACGGCACCTTCCGGGAGCGGCTGCCCGGCGTGGGCCGCGAGGGTCGCGGCCACCGGCCCGCTCACCCCCGGCTGCGCGACCTCGGCGGCGTACGACACGGTGATCGAGCGGCCCGGCCGGTATCGCACCAACGCCGCCCTGGCGGAGACGAGGCGCTGACCGGCAGCGTCGAGGGCCGCCTGCAGGATGGGCGCGGCACCGGGTCCGAGGAGATCCGCGGCAGACGGCACCCGCTCGTCCGGGGGCAGCACCGGTCAGGCCGGCAGCGGGACGGCGGCGGAGCTCGCGGTCAACCTCTCCCGCCGCAGCGACTCGCGTCCCCGGCCGGGGCCGCGTTCCCGATCACGCGGCGACTCGACCTCGTCCTCGCGGCTGCGCATGCTCTCCCCTTCGTGAAACCGCGAAGCCCACAGACGGCTGGTGACCGGGCCGGTGTTACCCGGCTCAGAACCGGCGGATCGTCGACTCCTCTTGCCAACCTCTCAGCCAGGAAGGCACCTGGCTCTCCGCTCGCGCCGCCAATGGGCTTCGCAAGGCCGCAACCTACCCCGCGCCCCGGCGCGCGGCTCGCCCGAGAGGACCTCGTTTTCGCGAGACGGGGATTGTTTTCGCGAGCTTCCCTCAGGCGTCGAGCGGGGCGGCGCCGAAGACGACGCCGAAACGGACGCACCAGATCACCACCGTGCGGTAGCGGTCGAGGTCGACGTCCGTCGGGATCTCGTAGTTCTGGCTG
Source organism: uncultured Acidimicrobiia bacterium (assembly GCA_964348465.1). Lineage (GTDB taxonomy): Bacteria > Actinomycetota > Acidimicrobiia > Spongiisociales > JAOTWH01 > CAYGCW01. The sequence continues at coordinate 4,308 of CAYGCW010000129.1, forward strand.
CCCACGTTGCCTTTGAGGTCGCCCAGATCGACGAAGTCCTCGTCGAAGTCGGTGGCCGGGGCGTCCGGCGGCGCGGTGGACAGGTAGACGTTGAGGTCGGGGCCGTTGTCGGTGACGAAGTCCTCGAATCGCACGAAGCGCTGCCCTCCGGCATCTCCCAGGACGACTGCTCGCCCGCGGGTCGGGTGACTGCGATCGATGAACATGCCCTCCGCCAGTTCCAGCGGATCGGCCATCGGAGCCTCATCGACCTCCGCCTCCGCCGGTATCCCGCCTTCGGCCATCGCGTCGCTCATCTTCTCGGCCATCTCTTCGTCGATCTCGTCGCCTTCCATGCCGGACGCGCCGGGACCGGCGGTGAACGCCGGTGGAGCCTCGTCGACGACCTCGTCGAAGAAGAGGGTGTGGAACCCGAAGAAGCCGAAGAAGAGCCACACGCCGAGCGCCAGGCCGGCGGCGGCCAGCGGGAAGGTGAACCTCCGGTGGCGCATGAGCCAATCGAACATGTTCCGCATGGGTTGCCTCCACTCGCCGAGGGAACCAACGCCCGGGGCGGGCGCACCGTGCCCGGCATGCAGCGAGTCTCGCGCAAGTTCACGACTCGTGACGGGCGCGTGCGGTTCCGGCCGCAGCGAGCCGCTCACCGCGGATCGCGCCGGACGGGTGGCGACGGATTGGGACGAACGGCCCCGAGTGACGGTCACCGGCACGCAGCGCGCATCATTGCGTCGATCGGGCAGGGCACTGCGAGACCACCGGCGGCAGTGGCGCCTCCTGTTCACCGCACTCGTTCGTACACTGCCCCGATGCACCGTGCCGCGGTCGTCGCCGCTCTCGCACTCGCCCTCGGCGGGTGCACCGGCGCGGGCGGGGGAGCGGCGCCGGACCGGCCGCTCGCCACCCCCGCTCCGGCCGGGGTGGTGGGGGATACGCCCGAGGCAGTGGCTCTCGAGACCGTCCCCCCGGCCGCCACCACGACGTCGAGCACGACGACCACCACGTCCAGCACGAGCACGACGACGACGTCAACAACGACCACGACCACCCTTCCCCCACCGGCCCGGTTCAGCGACCGGCGCTTCGTCCGGGCCCCCCACAGCGAGACCACCGGCGTCGTGATGTTCCGCGGCAACCCCACCCGCACCTGGTACGGGACCGGGCCGGCTCCCCGTGACCCGGAGATCCTCTGGACCTATCCCGAGCGGCAGATGTGCGGCAACTCGACCCTGGGTGGCGAGCCCCGGGTGTGGTGCGGCACCGGCTGGACGGGCCAGCCGGTGGTCTGGGAGCGGGACGACGGCGTCACCGAGGTCATCTTCAACTCCTACGACAAATCCGTTCACTTCGTGGACGGCGACACCGGCCTCCCCACCCGCGAGCCGTTCCGGACCGGCGACATCGTCAAGGGCTCGGCGGCGCTCGACCCGGACGGCTACCCGCTTCTCTACTTCGGGTCCCGGGACAACAAGTACCGCATCGTCGCTCTCGACCGGGAGCGCCCGGCCGAGCTGTGGGCGCGCGACGCCGGCGAGAATCGGGTGGTGTGGAACAACGACTGGGATGGCAACCCGATCGTGATGGACGACATCATGTTTCTCGGCGGCGAGAACTCCTGGTTCCTGGTGTTCAAGCTCAACCGTGGCTACGACGAGAACGGCCTGGTCACGGTGAGGCCCGAGGTCCTGCTCGAGTTCCCGGCCTTCACGGACGAGCTGTTGCGCACCGTGGGCAGAGAGCAGAGCATCGAGAACTCGCCGGCGGCGTTCGAAGGACGGGTGTACTTCGCCAACAGCGCCGGGCGGGTCGTCGGCCTCGACGTCGACCGGATCGAGGACGGCGAGGCACCGGTGGTCTTCGACTACTGGATGGGCGAGGACGTCGACGCTTCGATCGTCATCGACGGGCAGGGCATGTTGTACGTGGCGGCCGAGCAGGAACGGTTCAACAGCCGCGGCAAGGAGGTCGGGCAGCTCGTCAAGTTCGACCCCTACACGGACGGGGACCCGATCGAGTGGAGCGTGGCGGTGCCGCCCCGCGCCGGCGGCGACGGAGGGATCTGGGCGACCCCGGCGCTGGGTGACGGCGTTCTCTACGCGGCAACCCATCCGGGCGAGCTCCTGGCGGTAGACACCGCCACCGGCGAGGTGGTGTGGCGCGACGAGATCGGGTGGCATGCGTGGTCGTCGCCGGTCATCGTCGACGAAACCTTGATCGTGGCCGTCGACTGCGCTGCCGGTGGGGGCCTGCGCGGCTACGACATCGGCAAGCCGCGGGCGCCGGTGGAGATCTGGGAGGCGCGCCTCGGTGCCGGCTGCATCGAGTCGACACCGGTGGTGTGGGAGGGGCGCATCTACGTCGGCAGCCGCAGCGGGTTCTTCTACGCATGGGGGGATCGCTGATCCCGCGTAGAAGCGCAGTCCCTGGCACAATCGACACATGGACGACATCCGCCGCTTCTACGCCGCCGCCAACCACATCGCCGAGATCCAGTTCGCCTGGGACGACCCGGATCTGGCCGCGCTGTTCGATGAGCTGGAGGTGACCCCCGGCCTCGGCTACTTCCTGCTGCGGGCGGCGCCGATGGGTACGGCGGCGCCCGAGGTGGTGGCCGCCGCCATCGCCTTCTTCCCGCCGGTGATGGTGGCGAAGCTGGTCGGGCGCGCCCGGCTCAAGCACCCCCCCTACGAGGTCCTGGAGCTGGCTCGCCCCCGGCTGGTGGCGCTGGCCGACCGGCGTTTCGGCGCCGACGAGACCGTGGCGGCGGCCGCCGACCTCTGCGAGGCCGCCGTGGCCGCGACGGACACATCCGGCCGGGCGTTGGCGGCGGCCTGGAAGTCGGTGCGGTGGGACGAGAGCGACGGCGCCCGACTCTTCGTGGCCGCCACCGTCCTGCGCGAACATCGTGGCGACGGCCACATCCATGCTCTCGCCGCCCACGGCCTCACGCCGCTCCAGGGTCGGCTCCTCGCCGCCGCCCGGCGAGGCGGGCCCGTGGACGGGAGTGCCTCCCGTTTCGGGTGGCGGCCCGACGACATCGGCCCCGCCCGGGCGGACCTCGAGGAGCGCGGGGTGGTCGCCGGAGATGCGCTGGGCCTCAACGGCGCCGCCCTCTGGGATCGGGTCGAGGCCCTCACCGACGACCTGAGCGCCGGGCCCCCGTTCGCTCTCGGCGACAGGCTGCGCG
>CAYGCW010000130.1:0-1839 GCA_964348465.1 uncultured Acidimicrobiia bacterium
CTGTTGAACTGACCGTTGCCGGACCCGAAGCTGCCCCACTTGCCTTCGAACAGGTGGTCCTCCCATCCGGCGCCGGCCGGTACCGCCGGCCACACCACGAACGCCACCAACGACACGACCACGAACATCACACGACGCGACATGAGCACTCCTCCGTCTGCGGAGCGCCCCCGCCCGGGCCGATCCGGAACCGGCTCCGCCATCGCTGGAGCGGCAAAACTACCAGGCGTGGTCGTCGCGAAGCGGGGCGGCGGGCGCGAAAGCCCAGCGCCGGCCCTCACGTAGTACGGGATGGAACCAGGCGAGCCCGGCGGGCGAGCCACCACGCCGGCCCAGCGCGCGTGGCAGCCCGCTCTTCGAGCGGCCCCACCACCCAGCGCATCTACATCTGCCGCTCGAAGATCAGAGCAGCACCGCGGAGGGAGTGGGATTCGAACCCACGGGACCCGTTGCCGGGCCCAGCAGTTTTCAAGACTGCCGCCTTCGTCCGCTCGGCCATCCCTCCAGCGGTGATGGTACGGCACCGCCGGGGCGGAACAGAACCTGCTCGAATGGGGGGATGATCGTCGGCGCCCGCCTGCTACCGCTCGCCTACCTGGCGTTCGTCGTCCACGGAATGCCCCAGGGCGTGGGGGTGGCGTGGCCCACGATGAGCAACGACTTCACCCGCTCGCTCGCCGAGCTCGGGGTGCTGCTGGCGGTGTGGTCGGGTGGGTACCTGGTGGCGACCGCCCTCAACGGCTACCTGACGGACCGGGTGGGTGCCGGTGAGGTGCTGGCGGGGTCGGCCGCCTTCACCGCCGTCGCCTTCATCGGGGCGGCACTGGCGCCCCTATGGCTGGCGCTGCTCGCTTTCATCCTCCTCCTCGGATGCTCGTCGGGGCTCGTCGATGCCGGCGTCAACGCCCATGTCGCCACCCGCCACGGCGCCAGGGCAATGGGCTTGCTACACGGGTCCTTTGGCGTCGGTGCCGTGCTGGGGCCGCTGCTGATGACGGTGGCGCTCCAGGTCCCCGGAACCTGGAGGCTGGCCTTCGGGGTGCTGGCCGCCGCCAACGGGGCGATCGCGCTGGCGGTCTTCCGCACCCGGGAGCGGTGGCGTATCCGGCCGGCCGGCCAGGTCGTGACCCGGCCCCGCGCCCGCTCGGCGCGACTCCTGTTCGTGAGCATGCTGGTCTTCTTCCTGTACGCCGGGATCGAAGTCGCAGCCGGCCAGTGGGCGTTCAGCCTCTTCACCGAGGAGCGGGGCATGGCGGATGGCGCAGCCGGGGCGTGGGTGGCCGCCTACTGGGGGGCGTTCACGGCGGGCCGCTTCGTGCTGGGCGCGATCGGGGACCGGGTCAGGCCGCAGACGATGGTGCACCTGGGCCTTGCCGGGCTGGTGGTGGGCGCCAGCCTGCTGTGGCTGCGGGAGCCGGGGTGGATCGGCCCGATCGGCCTCGTCGTGCTCGGCGCCAGCGCCGCTCCGATCTTCCCGAGCCTGATGGTGCTGACGCCAGGACGCCTCGGCGCCGGCTTCGCAAGCTGGGCGGTCGGCTACCAGCTCGCCGCCGCCAGCCTCGGTATCGCGGCGATCCCCGGCCTGGTGGGCATCACGGTCGCCCTCGCCGGCCTGGAGACCTTGGCACCGGTCCTGCTGGCGGCCACCGCGGCGCTGATCGTGACCGAGGCGGCCCTGCGCACCGCCGACCAGGCCGCAGCTGCCGGCACGGCGCGCTGACCACTGCGAGCGGCTCCTCCTCCCGCCATAGCGAGATTCGTGCCGTTCGAAGAGCGAAGTAATGCGGCGGAGGGAGTGGGATTCGAACCCACGGAGGCGGGGTTAGCGCCTCACGGCAT
>CAYGCW010000130.1:1849-7407 GCA_964348465.1 uncultured Acidimicrobiia bacterium
ACTAGGCCAGACTATGCGATCCCTCCGAGCGGGGAGTGTAACGGCCCGGTGGCGTTTCCCGATAGGGTGCGTTCGGCACCTAGCGTCCGGACAACCGCAACAGGAGGTCTTGAAGTTGAGCAAGCTGCGCTGGGCCGTCGGTTCCGTGCTGGCACTGGCATTGATCGGTGCTGCGTGCGGTGACGACGGAGGTGGGGACGGCGACGGCGGCGCCGCCGAGCCCGCCCAGATCGCCGTAGACGCCACCGAGTTTGCATTCACCCCCGACGCCTTCCTCGCCGAGTCAGGGGCCGAGGTCACGGTCACGATCACCAACCAGGGCAGCGTCGAGCACAACTGGGTGCTGCTGTCGGCTCCGATCGCAGCCGAGTCGGAGCTGGACGAGGGCAACGTGCTGTTCCGCGTCCTGGCTGCGCCGGGCGGGTCCGCCGACGGCACCTTCACGGCGCCTGCTCCCGGCGACTACCAGGTCATCTGCGACATCCCGGGCCACTTCGCGGCGGGGATGGTCGGCGAGCTGTCCGTGACCGGCTGACGCTCAGCGCCGGGCGCGGAAGAAGTCCTCGAGCAGTTCCGCGGCCTCGGCGGCGCGCACGCCCGCCACGAGGTCCACGTGGTGGTTGAGCCGCTCGTCCTGGGGAATGTTGTAGAGGCTCCACGCCGCTCCCGCCTTGGGGTCGGCAGGGCCGTACACGATGCGCTCCACACGGGCCCACACCGCGGCCATGGCGCACATCGCACACGGCTCCAGCGTGACGACCAGCGTGTGGCCGGTGAGCCGCCAGTCGCCGCCGGCCCGCGCCCCGGCAGCGAGCACGAGGATCTCGGCGTGCGCCGTCGGATCGGCCCGCTCCTCGCGGCGGTTGTGGTCGGAGGCGACCACGCCGCCGCCGGGGCCCAGCAGCACGGCGCCCACCGGCACGTCGCCGTGGGCGGCGGCAGCGCGGGCCTCGTCGAGGGCCAGGCCCATCGCGGTCTCGTAATCCATCTCCGCTTCCTACACTTTCTGGTCCGGGAGGGGTCGCATAGTCTGGCCTAGTGCGCACGCCTGGAAAGCGTGTAGGCGGTTCACCCCGCCTCGCGGGTTCGAATCCCGCCCCCTCCGCCTCTCTTCATGCCCCGTGGCGCTCGCCGATCCAGCGATGCTTCGGGACGTCGCCCGACGGGTTCCAATTGGCGTACACCCCCCAGGCGACGAGGGCGAGGCCGCCGACCGTCAGGCCGAGCACGGCTGCCAGCCACCACAGGGTGTCCGCGGTGCGGGGCGCCACTTCGGTGCCCGCGATCACGACGCGGTCGGGCCGGTCGGCCAGTGCCCGCAGCTCGACGACCCGGCCCTCGGCGTAGGGGCCGCCGAGCTCCGGGTATGCGCTCGCATGACGCTCCTCGCCGCGAAGTCGATAGCGGACCTCGACGCGGCCGCCGTCCACGGCGGTGATGGTCCCGACGGCGAATCCCCCCTCCGCCTCGTAGACGCGTGGATCGTGGCGGTCGGGCCACAGGGCCAGCCCCACGACGGCCGCGGCGACCAGCAGCACCACGCCCGCGATCACACGCCGATCGCTGATCATGCCGCCAAGATACCGGCGGCTACCTGTGGCACTGGGGCTACCATCCCCGGTGGATCGTGCTAGGCGGGGCGCTAGGGGTGCCCTGTACCCGAAATCCCCTTCATGCGGGGCCGAACCCCTGCCCGAGGGCCACCGGTTTCCGGGCCCAGCGCCGGGCACGTGGTGTTGAAGGCCGGGTCCTACGCGGCGGGGCGCCGTGAACCGGGTCAGGTCCGGGAGGAAGCAGCCCTAAGCGGTCAGCCCCGGGCGCCGTAGGGGCGCCTGGCTGGAGCCGGCGACCCGGGACGCGCCGGGGGCCGGAGTTCGAAGGCAGGGCCGCACGATCCCTACTCCTCGACTCGACCGACCTCAGGCATCGGCACGGCGCCGCAGCAGCCCTCGTCCACCGAGGAGCAGCAGCAAGCCGGCCAGCAGCGCCGCCAAGCCGGCGCGGGTGAGGTCGCCCGCCTCCAGCCCGGTCCGCGGAAGCTCCTCGGAACTCAAGACGACCGACAGCAAGGAGCACACCGGCGGCGACTGGGCATCGCACACCTCCACCTCCAACGACCAAACGCCCACCACGCTGATACCGCCCACCCAGGTGCCGTTGGGTAGGAGCGAAAGCCCGGGCGGCAGGGTCCCGCCGACCACGCGGAACGTCAGCGAGCCGTCCAATCCGCTGACTCGCAACGGCACGGGGGTGCCGCCGAGGCTCACCCGCAACCCCGCTTCGTCGACCAGGGCCGGCGGCGTACTCTCGGGGTCGGTGGGCCCCGGATCTGGCGCGGTCGGAGGCTCAGGGTCGGGCGCCGGCGTGACGCTCACGTCCACGCGGCCCGTTCCGCAGACGTTGGAGGCGTCGCAGACTTCGTACACGAAGGAGTCCGGGCCGACATACCCGGCGTTCGGCACGTAGGTGATCACCCCGTCCGTGATCGTGACGGTTCCATGGGCAGGGGGGCTCACGAGCGACACGGAAGACGGGTCGAGGTTGCCGTCGACGTCGACGTCGTTGTCCAGCACTGCGATGGTGACGGCGCCGCCGGGCGTCACCGCGAGGTCATCGTTGATCACCGGGGCATCGTTGACGGGCGCGACGGTGACGGTCACCGAACCCTCGCTGCAGGCGCCGCCGTTGTCGCACACCCGGTAGCTGAACGTGTCGGAACCGCTGAAGTCCGGGGCGGGCACGTAGGTGATGGCGCCGGTCACCGGATCGATCGCCGCGGTCCCGTGCTCAGGCCCGCCGACCACGACGACGCTCGACGGGTCGAGGGTGCCCTCGGGGTCCGCATCGTTGGCGAGCACCGGGATCACCACTACGCCATCCTCCGAGACTGCGGCTACGTCGTCCTGCACGGCGGGTGGGTCGTTCACCGCTGCCACGACGACCGAGACGCGGCCCACGCCGCAGAGAGCGGGAACACCCTGGTCGCACGCCTGGTACGTGAAGCTGTCGGTTCCGGTGAAGCCGGCGTCGGGTTGATACGTGACGAATCCCGTCGTCGGGTCGATGGTGACGTCGCCGTGGGCAGGGCCGGAGACGATCGTGATCGTCGCAGGATCCAGCTCGCCGTCCACGTCCAGGTCGTTGTCGAGCACGGCTATCGAAACGGTCCCGTTCTCATCGACCGTGGCGGTGTCGTCGACCACGACCGGCGGGTCGTTCACTTCCACCACGGACGCGGTCACGGCCACGGTCCCCGACGTGCAGAGCTGCGGCACCCCCGTATCGCAGACTTGGTACGTGAAGGAGTCCGGCCCTACGTAGTTCTCCGCCGGTGTGTAGGTGATCGCACCCGTCACGGGATCCACCGAGATGGACCCATGCGCAGGGCCCGACGTGATGGTGACCGACCCCGGGTCGAGGTTGCCGTCGATGTCGCTGTCGTTGGCCACCACGTCGATCGTCACCGGCGTGTCCTCCGCCGTTTCGGCGGTATCGGGGAGCGACACCGGCGCGTCGTTCACCGCAACGACGTCCACGGCGACGGTGGCCACGTCGCAGAGCACCGGCGTGCCGTCGTCACAGGCCTGGTACGTGAATGAATCGGGGCCGTGGTAGTCGGGATCGGGGACGTACGTGACGAGACCGGTCGCCGGATCGACGGCGACGGAGCCGTGCTGCGGTGCGGAGACGATCGTCACGGTCGCCGGATCCACGGACCCCTCGAGGTCGGTGTCGTTGGCCAATACGTCGATGACCGCCTCGCCGTCCTCTGCGACCGAGACCACGTCGTCTACGGCAACGGGTGGGTCGTTGACCTCGATGACCGTTGTGGCCACCGTGGCTACCCCGACCGAGCACAACGAGGGCACCCCGCTGTCGCACACCCGATAGGCGAAGCTATCGGTGCCGGAGAAGTCGGGCGCCGGGGTGTACGTGACGGCGCCGGTGACCGGATCGACCGCCACCGTGCCGAACGCCGGTCCTCCCACGATCGTGACCGAGGTCGGGTCGAGGTTGCCGTCGACGTCCAGATCGTTGGCGACCACGTCGATCGTCACCGGCGTGTCCTCACCGGTCTCGACGGCATCGGGACGTGCCACCGGAGCGTCGTTGACGGCGGTGACGTCGATCAGCACCGCCGCTCCGTCGCACCCGCCGGCCGTGTCGCACACCTGATAGGTGAAACCGTCGACGCCGTTGAAGTCCGGATCGGGGGTGTAGAGCACGTCGCCGGTAACGGGATCCACACTCACCGTTCCGTGCGCCGGTGGTCTCACGATCGTCACGGTGCCGGGCGCCAAGTTGTCGTTCGGGTCGGTGTCGTTGTCGAGCACCCGGACGACGAGCGATGTGTCCTCAGCGGTGGTGACGGCATCGTCGACGGCGGAAGGCGGCTGTTCGATCGGGTCCACCATCACACTCACGACGGCGACGTCGCACAGCGGCGTCGGAGTGGTGCCGTCGCACACCCGGTAGCCGAACGAGTCGGGACCGGAGAAGCCGGCGTCGGGCGTGTAGGTGATGGCGCCGGTCACGGGGTCGACGGCGACGGTGCCGTTCGCCGGTCCGCCGGTGATCGCCACTGAGGTCGGGTCGAGGTCCCCATCGGCGTCGCTGTCGTTGGCGAGCACCTCCACCACGACAAAGCCGTTTTCCAGCACGCTCAGCGAGTCGTCGGCGGCGACCGGCGGGTCCGGCACCGCGCTCACGGTGATCATCACCGTTGCCGTGTCACAGAGGCCGGCGGGGTCGCACACCTCGTAGGTGAACGAGTCGGTGCCGTTGAAGTCCGCGTCGGGGGTGTAGGTGACCTGTCCGGTCACCGGGTCGATGGCGAGCGACCCGTTGGCGGGCCCGGCCGTGACGACGAGAGAGCCAGGATCGATGGGGTCGTCGGCATCGGTGTCGTTGACGAGAACGTCGATCGTGACCGGCCCGTCTTCAGCAGTCACGGTCGCGTCGGGCGCGGCGACCGGGGCGTCGTCGACCGGGTTCACCGTGAAGGTGGCCGTGGCGGTGTCGCACGCCCCTGCAACATCGCACACTCGGTACGTGACGAAGTCGGTGCCGTTGAAGTCCGGGTCGGGGACGTAGGTGATGGCGCCGGTGACGGGGTCGACGCCGGCCGTCCCGTTGGCGGGACCGCCGGTGATGACGACGGAGGTGGGATCGAGGCCACCTTCGCGATCGGAGTCGTTGGCCAGCACCGCAAGGGTGACCGAGCCGTCCTCGGCCAGTGCCGCGCTGTCGTCGGTCGCCACCGGTGGGTCGTTGACCGACCCGACGGTGACGACGACCGTCGCCACGCCGCATAGAGCGGGGGAGCCGGTGTCGCAGGCCTGGTATGTGAAGGAGTCGGTGCCGAAGAAGTCCGGGTCGGGGGTGTAGGTGATCTCCCCGGTCACCGTATCCACCGCCACGGTGCCGTCGGTGGGGCCGCCGGTGACCGTCACCGACGACGCCAACAGGTCGCCGTCCACGTCGCTGTCGTTGTCCAGCACGGCGATGGCGACCGACCCGTCCTCGAGCACCGTGGCGGCATCGTCACCCGCCACCGG
>CAYGCW010000131.1:0-3455 GCA_964348465.1 uncultured Acidimicrobiia bacterium
CCCGCTGTACCTGGAGGCGCACGATCGATCCCATCGGTACCAGCTCACCCATGGGCGCTCCTTTCGGCGATCACGTCGTTCAGCACGTCTGGGCGATCGGTGATGAGGCCATCGACGCCCAGGTCCAGGAATCGATGCATCTCGACCGCCTCGTTGACCGTCCACACGTGGACGTGCTTGCCGGCGGCGTGGGCGGCGGCGACCAGCGAGGCGTCGACCGGCGCCAGGCCGCGGTGGCGGTCGGGGAGTTGGTAGGCGTCGGCAGCGGTGCGAAGCCCGAAGCCCGCTCGCGATGCCGCCCACAGGGCGCCGGCCTCGGCCGGGCCGGCCGACGTTGCCACCCGCGCCGCCGTGAGCCGCCGGAACCGCCGCAGGCGGTGATCGTGGAACGAGCCGATCAGAACCCGGTCCTCCAGGCCCCGCTCCACCACGAACGCCGCCAGCAGGGCCACCGTGTCGTCTGCCTTCACGTCGAGGTTGAACAGGACGCCGGGAAACGTGTTCAGGACCTCGTCGAGGGTCGGAATGTGGATGCCCCCGCCCCGCCACGGGTAGCCGCTGCCCGCACGGAAGTGGTACGCGGCGTCGAGGCGGGCGAGATCGGCGGCGGAACGCACCGCGAATCGCCCGCTCGCATCGGTGAGCCGCTCTAGATGCCGGTCGTGGAACGCGAACAGGACCCCGTCGGCGCTGGCCCGGACGTCCGTCTCGATGTAGCGATATCCGAGGTCGACCGCCCCCTGGAAGGCCGGCATCGTGTTCTCCGGCCACAACAGCCTGCTGCCCCGGTGGGCCATGCGGATCGGATGCTCGTGGGTGAGGTACGGCTTCACGTCGCCGGACCGCCCCCATCTGGGCGGGTCAGGATGTCGCCGGCCACCCGGCGGCCGTCCTTGACGACCATCCAGGCGAGGTTGGTGGCGGGGCGGTAGGGGAGGTGAAGATGGGAAGGGGCATCGAGCACCACGAGGTCGGCGCGGGCGCCCGGGGCGACGACGCCTTTGGCCGGCTCCTCCAGGGCGAGGGCACCCCCCCGGGTGGCCGCCCACACGGCCTCGGCCGGGGTGAGGCCCATCTCCACCACGGCCAGCGAGATGACCAGGCCCATGCCCTCCGTGTAGGAGGTGCCGGGGTTGCAGTCGGTGGCGATCGCCACCGTGACGCCGGCGTCCCACAGCATCCGGCCGGGCGCCTGGGGGGACCGCAGGGCGTACGACGCGGCCGGCAGCAGCGTCGCGGCGGTACCGGCCGCGGCGAGGGTGGCGGCGTCGTCCGGCGTGGCGTGGTCGAGATGATCGGCGCTCACGGCGCCCACCCGGGCGGCCAGCGCCGCTCCGCCGCTGCGGGCGAGCTGTTCGGCGTGGAGCCGGCCCTTCAGGCCATGCCGGCGGCCGGTCTCGAGCACCCGCCCGGTTTCGCTCGGGGTGAATGCACCGCGGTCGCAGAACACGTCGATGTAGCGGGCGTACGGGGCGCATGCCGGGAGCATCTCCTCGACGAGCAGGGCGAGGTACTCGTCCCGGTCCTGCCCGGCGGGGACGAGGTGTGCGCCGAGAAAGGTCGGGACGATGTCGGCGTCCACCACCGCCGCAACCGCCGTCGCGGCCCGGAGCATCCGCTGCTCGGTGGCGACGTCGAGGCCGTAGCCCGACTTGACTTCGATGGTCGTGGTGCCGGCCGCCAGCATGCGGCGGGCCCTGGCGGCGGCGCCGGCCGCCAGCTCGTCAAGGTCGGCGTTCCTGGTCGCGGCGACGGTCGAGTGGATGCCGCCCCCGGCGGCGGTGATCTGCTCGTAGCTCTCCCCCGCCAGCCGCCGGCCGAACTCGTCGCTGCGGTCCCCCGCGAACACCAGGTGGGTGTGGGCATCCACGAAGCCGGGGATCACCGCTCTTCCCTCGCAGCGCACCTCTGGGAGCTCCCGGTGCTCGTCCGGCAGCTCCGCCTCGGCGCCCACCCACGCCACCCGACCGTTGCGTACCGCGACGGCGGCATGGCGTACCGCCCCGACCAGATCGGGCGCGCCCGGCCGGTTGGTGACGAGCTCGCCGATGCCGGTGACGAGGAGGTCGGCCACCCGCGGCAGGTTAGGCCCGCAGGTCGAGCTGCAGCTCGATGGTCTCCACGTCGGAGCCTTCCCGCAGCGGCGTGACGGACCCGGTGGCGACGTAGCCCGCCTTGCGGTACAGCTCGAGCGCCGCCTCCACCGGGCGAGAGGCCCGCAGCACCATGCGTGTCGCGCCTTGCCCGGAGGCGAATGCCTTCATCGCGTCGAGCAGCGCACTGGCGACGCCCATGCGCCGGACGGCCGGGTCGACCCACATGGCGAACACGTGCGCCACCGCTTCGGTGTCCACGCCCACGTACCCCATCCCCACCGGGCGCTCGTCGACGTAGGCCATCAGGTAGCGCTCGTGGTCGCGCGAGCCCGGGAGCCACTCGTCGTCGGCGCGGGAGGCAGCGACCTCCAGCGTCGAGCCGAACGAGTCCGGCGAGTCGGCGAGTGCCCGCAGCCGCATGTCGCGCCACAGCCGCCAGTCGGCGGGCCCGAGAGCCCGCACGGTGATCGTCATGCCATCGGCAAGCGCACGCCGCGCTCGGCAGCCACCTCCGTGGCGCGCGGATAGCCGGCGTCGGCGTGGCGCATCACCCCGGTCCCGGGGTCGTTGGTCAGGACCAGCTCGAGGCGCCGGGCGCCGTCGTCGGATCCGAGCCGTCTGCCATGTCCTCGGTCTCCCGGTACGGCGAGGCGACCGAACCCGAGTCGAGGTGGGCGCGGCCGATGACGATGGGAGCCGACACGTCGCCGCTCCGGACCAGGTCGTTGAACGCCAGCCCGGCGCGGTCCCGCTCCCCGTAGCCGAGCCAGCAGATCCGGGCGGGGAGTCCCTGGAACTCGACGCGCTCCTCGGCCAGCTCCAGCCAGCGCCCCAGCGCCCGGTCCTCGGGGAACAGCTCGGCCACGGCCCGATCGGTGCGAGCGATGTCGGCGGCGTCGCCCGACAGCGCCACCCAGCGGAACGGCCCCTTGCCCTCGCAGAACAGCGGCCGCAGGTAGGCCGGCACGAAACCCGGGTACGCGAAGGCGTCGGCGAACCCGCCTTCCCGTGCCTCGCCGCGCAGGTTGTTGCCGTAGTCGAAGACCTCGGCTCCGGCGGCCTGAAACCCGACCATCGCCTCGCAATGGCGGACCATCGACGCCCGCGCCTCTTCCACGTATCGCTGGGGGTCCTTGTGCCGCAGCGCCGCCGCCTCTTCCAGGTCGTAGCCGGACGGCACGTACCCGTTGAGCGGGTCATGCGCCGAGGTCTGGTCGGTCACGATGTCGATCTCCACCCCGCGCCGGAGCAGCTCGGGAAAGACGTCGGCGGCGTTGCCCGCGACTCCGACCGACAGGGCGCGGCCGTCCCGAGCAGCGCCGGTCGCCTGCTCGACGGCCTCGTCGAGGGAACCGGCGG